>CAYPHX010000014.1:0-28599 GCA_964410635.1 uncultured Erysipelothrix sp.
TGTTTTTTAATTTATTTTGAAATTGACGTTTCTTGTTCAGTTTTCAAAGACCATTACTTGAGGTGTTTCCCTCAAGGCTTATTCATAATATCAAACAGGTACATGTATGTCAACACAAAACACACTTTATTTTAAAAGATTTTATCAAACCTTCACAAAAGCCACTAGAAAGGCGATTAATCAAAGAAAATCTTTTTTTAACCGCCTAATTTTAGATATTTATCGAAGTAGCCATAAATCACTTCATCATTAAATGGATAAGCTTTTGCCTTTATTATATTAATTAGCAAATCTTTCTCGTCTTCAACAAGTTCAATAAGTTCTTCGGGGTAATCCATTTGTTTTTGATGTAAGTCAAATTCATCTTCATCCAGTAATATTATATTACCATCAGGATAAACTTTAACATCTAAATCATAATCAACATTCTTAACTGCTTCTTCATCATATGTAATAGGAGAAGCTAAATTACAATAATAATAGATACCATGTTTTCTGATCATTGCCATCACATTATAGAAGCGATCAAAATAATAGACACATATCGCAGGTTCTCTTGTAAACCATTTTCTCTTATTCGATTCCACAACCCAAGTCTTGTAAGTTATCGCCACAAGTTTTGATTCATCGACTTCAAGTACAGTTGCACTCGACCATGTCCTATGTCTTGTACCATCGTGTTTATACGTTTGCACATAAACAACGTCCCCAACATTTGGTTTCATATTTCAAACCCCTTTCTTATATATAGTATAATAAGCCCTAAACTAATTCAACATTAATCACGCTATCTTTTGACTTAATATTATTAAAAATTAAAATTTCGTAAGTGATTATATGGTAACATAAAACAAAGGAGGAATAAAATGCATAAACTACTTATCGAACAAACTGCAGCTCTTATTGAGGATGAAACAGATTTAATTGCAAATCTAGCAAATATCGCTTCCCTTATCAACATGTCTTATGACAATATTAACTGGGTGGGATTTTACTTATATAAGGATAGCGAGTTAGTACTTGGACCCTTTCAAGGGAAAGTTGCCTGTACACGACTCAAACATGGGGTCGGTGTTTGCATGAAGGGACTTGAAACAAATACAACACAAAACATTGCTGATGTTCATTCATTTGAAGGACATGTTGTATGTGATGCCGCCTCAAAAAGTGAACTTGTTGTTCCCATATATATAGACTCCAAACCATTTGGGGTATTGGACATTGATGCACCTATCGAAAATCGTTTTTCAACAGATGATCAAAAGATGTTTGAAGAACTTGTAGCAGTCCTCATTAAAAGAATATATGAAACGAAGTAAAAAAGCTGTGAAGCCCGTATTATGGGAATCACAGCTTTTCTTTTAGTAAATCAATAATGGTACGATACGCAATACCGTAAACATCCTCTGCTTGATGCGCATTGCTTTCATAAATCTCTTTCGATTTATCAAAATCAAAATCTATATCAAGATAAGAAATTGGTTGGTTTTTGTAAAGACATACATTTCTTTTTACAACTTCGGATTGTCCTGCTTTACTCAACTTAAGTGGATAATACTTTTTGTGTGAGCCAACAGTAATCATCACTGCATCTAAATCATATAGATCTTTGAACAATGATTCATTACCATATGGAAAATCCAGTGACTTATGTCGTGAAAGAAAATCAGCATGTTTACCAACAACCGCTACTTCTAATGATGGATGGGCACTCATACGCATATCATCTAACAAAGAAAGAATTTTGATATCCTTGCTTGTAAAGATATTACGTCTTTCAGCTTCTGTAAAATCAGACAGCTCATCCAAATTGGATTGAACAGTATTAAAATTACAATCTCCGACTAGACAGAAAGTACCTTTCTCAAATTCCGCAATAAAAGTCTCGAGAATCTCTTTGATATCTCCTTTTGGGATATACTCAGACAAACTCACTACGACAACGGCATCCTCTTTAAGATTCAGTTCATTAAAGAGTTTTTTTATATTTAGAACAGTCTTACTTGGTAACAAGTCCAAAGTCCTCTAGTTCAACAAGAATTTCACTATACTCTTTATAACCTACAATTGGTTTATACAACTCTTTATTATCAACTAATAATGTTGTTGGTGTTCCAGTTACATCAAATGAATATGCTTCTTTTGTTGCTTCTAGAAGTTTTGATTGGTCTTTTGTTGACCACTTACTGTTATCAACTTGAACATAGAAAATTTCTAGTCCTTTATTTTTACTTACTTCTTCTAATACAGGTTTATACAATTGGCATGCACTACAGTCAATATTACCAATAACAACCATAAACTTGTCATCTGTTTCAATTTTTTCAACATACTCATCTAAAGTTAAGAAAGTAATCTCACTTTTTTTAGTACAACCACTTAAAAATAATAAACCTACAAATAATACAACTAAAATTTTCTTCATAATTACACTCCTTTATGTGCGTGTTTTGACGCAGCCGCAGCAGCAATCGCACCCACAACGTCATCCAAATAAGTATGACATACATCAACTTGAGGTTCATTTAGAACACCAATGATGCCAGGTTTAACACGATCAATATAACCAAAGTTTGTAAGAGCAATGGAACCATAGAGGTTACAAATACTATATGCAAGGACTTCGTCAAGCCCATACAGGCCTGCGTCATTTTTAATAATATCATGAATCTCTTGATTTCCAAAGCATTTACTTTCAACAGCTTTATCAATAGAAATACCAGTTAATATTGTATGTTGTACTTCTCGTTTATCTAAGATACTTAAAATATCCTTATAAATAGTCTCTTCATTCACAACTTCAACAAAAGCAGATTGTAAAAAGACAACACATTCAACGATGTCTTCTAATTGCACACCACGTTCGTTAAGTAAATCAATACATAATTGTTTCAATGTTAAACACCTTCCTTTCAATCATTATACCTTTTTTACTAGCATATTGATAGACATTAAATGAACGTTTTGATAGAGTTTGTATTAGAAAGATGAGGGAAAAATATGTCATATACATTACCAAAATTGCCATACGCATATGATGCGTTAGAACCACAAATTGATGCGAAAACAATGGAGATTCACCATACAAAACACCATCAAGCATATATTACAAATGCACTTAACGCTTTAGAGGGACACGATGAGCTACTTGCTAAATGCCCAAATGAATTACTAAAGGATTTAAACGCATTACCTGCAGATATTAAAACTGCTTTACAAAACAACGTTGGTGGACACGTAAACCACACATTATTCTGGAACACACTTGCTCCAGCAACAGGACAAACACCAACAGGCGCATTATTAGATGCAATCAATAAAGACTTTGGTTCATTAGATGGACTAAAAGACAAATTAGATGCAGCTGCTAAAACACGCTTTGGTTCAGGATGGGCATGGCTTGTAAAAGACGGCGATAAATTAGACGTTGTCTCAACAGCAAACCAAGACAATCCAATCAGTAACGGACTCACACCATTACTAGGAATTGATGTTTGGGAACATGCATATTACCTAAACTACCAAAACAGACGTCCAGATTACATTCAAGCATGGTTTGAAGTAATCAACTGGGAAACTGTTGCAGAAAACTACAACAAAGCTTAATTACAGACAGAAAACAAGCACCATATGTTATTCATATGATGCTTGTTTTTTTTATTCTTCTTTTTCAGCTCTTCTTCTCGCAATAACAACTTCTGCTATATGCTCTGGTGCTGGATCGTATCTTAGGAATCTTTGTGTATATTTAGCACGTCCCTGTGTGATTGATCTTAAGTCAGATAAGTAGCGTCCCACTTCAACCAGGGGCACTTCTGCTGTAATAACTTGTAAATCGCCCACTTCAGCGTCCATACCAACAATCATACCGCGACGTTTATTCAAGTCACCAATAACAGATCCTGTATAGGCATCAGGCACTGTAACTTTAATTTCTACAATGGGTTCTAAAAGAATTGGTTTTGCTTTTGGCATTGCATCAAGATAGGCAAGTCTTCCTGCTTGAACAAATGCGATTTCTTTTGAATCAACATCATGGTACTTACCATCAACAAGTGTCGCTTTAACACCAACTACTTTATAACCAGCCAGAACACCTGTGTTCATTGCAGTTTCAATACCTTGTTCTACCGCTGAGAAATATTGTCTTGGAACAGCTCCTCCAAATATCTTCTCTTCAAATACAAAGCTATCGCCTTCAATAGGTTCAAAATCAACAAACACATGTCCAAATTGACCCGCACCACCAGATTGTTTCTTATGGCGACCTTCACCTTGAACTTTTGTTCTGATGGTTTCACGATAAGCAATTTCTGGCACTGTCATCTTAACTTCAACATCATATTTATCTTTTAGTTTATTAACCATAACATCGAGATGTTGATCACCCAATCCATATAGAATAAATTCTTTAGTTTCAGGATTATTCTCTGTATATGCGGAGATTTCTTCTTCAATAATGCGTGATAGTGCAGTACTGAGTTTATCTTCATCTTTTTTTGTCTTTGGCCAAACTGCCATACCAAGCGCTGCTTGTGGTAGGTTTGGTTTATCAAAGATAAGCGGTCTTTCACGTGTTGATAATGTATCAAATGTTTTGGAATGTTGTAATTTGGTTACTGCACCAATATCACCTGTAAATAATTTACCGACACCCAATTGGTGTTTTCCTGATATTGAATATACTGCAGAGATTCTTTCAGTCTCACGTACACGTTCATTATAGACCGTTGTATCGGATGCTAATATACCACTCATTACTTTTAGATATGAGATTCTTCCAACAAAGGGATCAACAATTGTTTTAAATATTTGAGCAGAGAAGCTTTCCTCTTCATTTGTATTTAAGCTAACTTCTTCACCTGTAATATCTCTAGCAACTACAGTACCACGTTCACCATATGATGGTAAGTATTCTGTGATTAAGTCAAGAAGACGTCTAATCCCAACACCATTAATGGCACTTCCTGCATAAACAGGTCGGATATCCCCTGTTCTAACACCAATAGAGACTCCTTTAAGAATTTCTTCATCACTGAGATCACCATTTTCAAAGTAGCGTTCCATTAATGCATCATCTGTCATCGCAACAGCTTCACATATCTCTTCCCAGTGTTGGTCTACAACATCTTGATAGTCTTCTGGGACTTCATAAGCTGTTTCTGGTTTTCCATAATACCATACTTTTTTACTGAGTAGGTTAATACTTCCAATTACTTTACCATCTTCTCGAATTGGAATTTCAAAGGCAATAATTGAATTACCAAATTCTTCTCTTAATTCTGCTAAGATTTTATGGAATGAAACAGTTTCATCATCCATCTTATTCACAAAGAAGATTGTCGGTTTGTTATCTTTTTCAACCATTTGGAATGCACTGGCAGTTCCAATATCAACACCCTCTTTTGCATCCACAACAATTAAAGCATTATCTGCAACTGAGTATGCCGAAATTTGTTCTGAAACAAAATCTAAGTAACCTGGTGTATCTATTACGTTAATTTTCTTATTTTCCCACTCAATTGGAACGGGACTCATATAAATTGATTGTCCTTTTTTAATTTCTAATGGCTCAAAGTCTACATATGAGTTGCCACTTTCAGCATCATTAATTCTTTCAATCTTACCTGTTTTATAAAGAAAAGCTTGCACAAGAGCACTTTTCCCACTGCCTGCATGTCCTAGAAGAACGAGATTTCGTACGTCTTTGGATAGATAGTCTTTCATAGTCATAATATTTGTTCCTCCAGTATCAATTAATTCTTAAAGTAATGTTTTAGTTCTTCAAAGCTATGTTGTCGTACATAATGGACCGCAAGATTTCCATCTTTATCCTCAATCCCTATATCCGCTCCATGATCAATTAAGTACTCAATGAGTTTTTCATAGCCTGAGTAACTGGCACGCATCAGTGCTGTACAGCCATTATAATCCTGTTCATTCACATCTGCCTTATTTGCGACCAATACTCTAATAACATCAATTCTAAATGCTAGTGAGGCTTCCATTAATGCCGTTCTTCCTAACTCATCTTGTAAATTAACATCCGCACCTTCATCAATTAGAAGTTTTACAACCTCTGTTTGACCTAAGAATGCTGCACGCATTAATGAGTTTCGACCACGATTATCTTGCAGGTTCACATCTGCACCTTCATCAATTAACATTCTTACAATTTCAATGTGTCCTTTTTTTGCTGCTGCCATTAAAGCGTCCTTACCGTTAATATCACGCAAGCGTGCATCAGCACCTTTAGAAAGAATATATCTCACAACATCCGTATGTCCTCTTTTGGAAGAACGCATTAGAGCAGTTCGATTCTCTCCATTCACCACATTAACATCTGCACCTTTATCTAAAGCTTCCTTAACAAGCTCTACATCTCCATGAGCACATGCATCGAAGAATTTCTTATTTGTTTGATCCATATCAAATACCTCCTTGTCAAACTTTGTAATAAAAAAGATAGACTACATAAAATAGCCTATCTCATTTCAAAAGTACGTGATGCACACAAAACTGCACAATTTCTAATTACTTTAACAATGCTGATCATATACATCACCCCTTTGTTACTTATATTGTAAACGATTACAATTATATTTCAAGCCTTAATATTTAAGTTTCTACGCTCTACACTTTAAAACTTATCTTATTAAGCCACATTATTCATTTAAGAACTTTTGGTGAAAGTCTCTTTATTTGACAACTACGACAGAAGACAATAAAATAGTTAATGATAAAGGAAGGTAATAATATGAAAAAATTTATCGCAGAATTTAAAGATTTTGCAGTTAAAGGTAATGTATTTGATATGGCTATTGGGGTTGTAATGGGTGGCGCATTTACAGCAATCGTAACTTCTCTTGTTTCAGATATTATAACACCGCTTATTTCTCTTCTCACCAACTCAGAGAACCTTGAGAAGTTAGAGCGCGTCTTAAAACCAGCAGTCATTGTGGATGGTACCGTTGTTAAAGAAGCAACTGTCTTAAGATATGGTCAGTTTATTGACTCTATCATCTCATTTGTGATTATTGCATTTGTTATATTCATGGCAATTAAAGCTTTAAACAAACTTATGAAATCAAAAGAGGATCCTATTGAAGATCTTGTAGAAGAACAAGCTGAGGAAGTTATTCTACTTCAAAAAATCTATGATGAACTTAAATCAAATAAAAATGTCGAGAATTAAACTCTCGACATTTTTTTAATCTAAACTTGAAGTCTCAAGTAATGTTTTTACCCAATTGACTAACTTAATACTTGTTTGGTTTGCAATTTGAACCACTTCTTCATGAGAGTGTTTACCATCACGAAGCCCTGTTGCCATATTCGTAATGACAGAGATACCCAATGTTTTGATTCCTAAATAGTTTGAGACAATGGTTTCAGGTACAGTAGACATACCAATCGCATCTGCCCCCAGTTTTCCATACATCTTAATTTCAGCACGTGTCTCATAGTAAGGGCCTTGGAAAAATGCATAAACACCTTCACTAAATTGAATCTCTAAATCTTTTGCAACTTTTATTGCTTCTTTTCTAAATGATAAATCATAAGGTTCACTCATATCTGGAAAACGTGGTCCAAAACGTGAATCATTGGTACCGTGCAGTGGATTTGTTGCAACACCATTAATAAAATCATCAATAATCATTAAATAACCAGGCTTAAAGCTTGGATTGATACCACCACAAGCATTGGTTACGATTAAGTGTGTGACACCCATTAACTTCATAATAAAAAGCGGATAGGTCGTCTCTTTCATCGAGAACCCTTCATAATAATGGAATCGTCCTTGCATGATCATGACTTCATGAAGTCCCAATTTTCCAAAGACTAAATTTCCTGCATGACCTTCTAGTTCTGATTTCGGAAAGTGTGGAATTGAGTCATAACTTAAAACAACACTTTCTTCAACATTATCTACAAGCGATCCCAAGCCACTTCCTAAAATGATACCTACCTTAGGTTTATTTTTAATTTTTTTCTCAATATACGTTTTTGATTCTAATACTCTATCATAAAACATTGTCTACACTAACCTTTCTTTTAAATATGTATTTCGTGTGTCTTCTCGACCATTTTCAACTGCCCTTTGAAATGCATTAAGCTCTCCCAAGAGAATTAAAGATTTCGAGGAACGGGTTACAGCTGTGTAATAAAGTCTTCTTGATAACATATGACGATAATCATTTAATGCCAACAGCATTACAATTGGATATTCACTACCTTGCGCTTTATGAACCGACATACAGTATGCATGTGTGATGTTGATGAGATCAACACTGGTATAAGTCACAATGTTCCCTTCAAAATCGACGGTCACTGAGCGATCATCACCTACATCAATTAAACGTCCAATATCTCCATTAAACACAAAATCATCGGGTTGATTTCTAAGTTGAAGAATTTTATCACCTTCACGATAGATTTTTGTACCAAACTTTACTTCACGTTTATAGCTTTCAGCTGGATTAAATGCTCTTTGTAAGAAATAGTTTAAATTATCAATGCCACTTGCCCCTAAATAGGTTGGGGCCAAAACTTGGACATCAAAGATTGAATAACCTCTGTTTAAGGCTTCTTGAACAAGTTGAAGTATCACTTGATTAATGGGATATTTTTTCGAATCATAAAATTTTACATCTTTATGGAAACTGCTGATATCAATCTTCCCTTGATTCATATCTAAGGCTAATTCAACAACCTCTGACCCTTTGGCTTGACGATAATTATGATCCAGTGCAATAATTGGAAACTTCTTTGATTCTAATAAGTCTTTTAAAACAAAACCGGGTCCAACAGATGGCAATTGATCTTGATCTCCTACGATTAAGATTTTTTTAACGCGACTTGATGCTTCCAATAGTTTCGCAAACAACCAAATATCAACCATTGAAAACTCATCAATAATTAAAATATCAGTGTCTAGTGGATTATGAGCATCATGACCAAACTCATTTGTATCAATGTTCCATTTTAGGATAGAGTGAATTGTTGATGCAGAAACGTTTGTTAATTCCTTTAAACGCTTTGCTGCACGTCCTGTTGGGGCACAAAGTGAAATATGATAGTTTGGATAACTTAACTGTAAATAAGACACAATACCTGATAACAAAGTACTTTTACCAGTACCTGGGCCGCCTGTTAATATTGAAATATTTTCTTTTAGAAATATCTCAATGGCCTCCTTCTGAGTCTCACCAAAATCAATCTTCAACTTGTGTTCCACAATACCTAAGTGTGTTTCAAAATCCTCACTATACATATCATAAGACTGTTGATTGAATTCATTGAGAAAGTCGGATACAGTTTTCTCTGCTTTATATTGTGTATGATGGTATAAGCGATCATCTTCAAGTATCAATATTTCTTTTTCTAAAAGACTATCAAAGGCAGTATTGAGTAATTCTCTATCAATTGACGTCATCTTTTGATAGAACTGATCTTTCGTAATAAAAGAATGCCCTTGATTCCATGTTAAATCTTTATAACGATCAGAAACATAAGCTTCGACTCTATAAGGATGTTCATCACCAAAATCAAGTGCCTTCCCTACTTTGTCGGCAGTTTTAAAGCCAATGCCAGTGATCTCTTCCACCAGTCGATAGGGGTTTTCAGTTACTATTTCTTCTGCTTCATCTTTATACTTGGCCAATAATAGGGTAATCTCTTTACCACTAAATCCAACTGAATTTAGAAATGAGATAATTCTATCCATTGGATTTTCATCCAAGATAACTTCTCTTAAATTTTCTAAGTTTAATTTTGATACACCGCGTACACTTAAGTGCATTTCTGGATCTGCTTGTATTTGTTCAATAATATCTTCGCCATATTTATCAACAATACTTGCAGCAGACTTAACACCAATCCCTCTGAAGCTGGGACCACTAAGATATCTGATTACATGTTCCCTCTCTGAAGGTAATATTTTAGAGAATGATGAGACTTTAAACTGTAATCCATAGCGTGGATCTTCGATATAGTGTCCTTTGAACTCATATGAAGAATCAAGCTCTATGTTGAATAAATTACCAACCACAGTCATTGTTTCATTGTGAGCATCTTCTAAGACAATTAAAAAAATTCCATAATGATTATTTTCATTATAGAATATTTTAGTTTCTGTGATTCCTCTTATTGTTTCAAGCATTGATATCAAACCTTTCACATAAACATTACGAGTACTGTTGCGACAAAATTATTGATAAAGTGGATTAAAATTCCACCAAATAATGAATCTGTATCCTTAACTGCACGGACCATAAAATAACCCATTGCACTGTAAGGAATTAAGAATAAGAGTTCTTGTAGGTTACCTGTTGCGAAAAATTCAGCCATAACATGGATTGCTCCAAAGCTAACGCTACTGATAATTATCGCAATCTTAGAACCCAGTTTTTCTTGAATACCTATGAACAAGCCACCTCTAAATACAACCTCTTCTAAAATTGGTGCAAATAGAATCGTATTCATAGCCATTAAGACAGGCATATTATTTACAAGTGTTTCAACCATTTCTTGGTTTGCACTTGTATCTTCAATTTTAAATAAGTATATAAACACAAGATTGATTGCAATACTTGCGATCATTTGGAAACCGTATAATTGAACAACACGAACAACATTTTTAACAACATTTTCCTTAAACCTTAACCAAGCATCATAAAGTTGTGCTCGGTAAAAGAAGGAAACGATTAAGGTTCCAATTAACATTGTAAAAAAGTTTATTGGCCCCAATACAAGATTCATAAATTCTTCATGCGGTAATGTTTGCATTTGATTTGAAAAAGCAATCATTACTGGAAAGGTTACAATTACAGGAATTAAAAATTGAACGCCTGCAAAGTAAAATCCAAGTAGAATTAGTGCATCTTTTGCTTTAAATGTTTTTCTTGTCATAAGTTACTTCTTCCCCATCTTTATTAAATACACGTGCAATTCTTCCACCACCAAGGACAGTCATGCCATCATAGAATACAGCTTCTTGACCTAGGGTTACAGCTTTTACAGGACTGATCATTTCAACTTCTAAAGTTGTATCAGCTATAAATTTAATTTTTACATCAATATCTTTTTGACGGTATCTGAATTTTGCTGTTGCATCTCTTGCAGATTTATCTTCAACAAACCAGTTAACATCTTCAATAATTGCTTTAGTATAGAATAATTTGGGATGATCTGATCCACGTCCCACATAAAGTATGTTTGTTGAGAGGTCTTTCCCTACTACAAACCATGGTCCCATGAATCCTGAAATATCTAATCCATGTCTTTGTCCAATTGTATAGAACATAACACCGTTATGTTTTCCAACAACTTGACCTGAATCATAATCAACAATATCGCCTTCAACATCTGTTAGATAGTTTTTAAGAAAGTCTCTGTATTCTCTTTCTCCTATAAAGCAGATTCCCGTTGAATCTTTTTTAGTTGCAACTGGAATATTTTGTTCCATTGCAATACGTCTTACTTCACCTTTTTCAAGGCCACCTAAAGGAAAGATAACATTATCTAACACTTCAGGATTGACACGACTTAAAAAGTAAGATTGGTCTTTATTATCATCGACTCCGCGATACATTAAACCATCAATACTTTGTGCGTAATGTCCTGTTGCGAGCTTATCAAAGCCATTTGCTTCCATGTAATCATAGAAAGCATCAAATTTTACAAATTTATTACATAAGATATCTGGATTGGGTGTATAACCTCGTTCTGTTTCTGTAATAAAGAAAGAAAACACGTTATCCCAATATTCTTTAACATAATCTACACGTAAAATAGGTAACCCAAGATGTTCTGCAACTCGCAGTGCATCTTGATAATCCACTTCTTGAGAACAAGTCTCATCCTGAATCGTTGGGTTACCTAAAATATCATTATTTGTTAAAGAATCCCAGTTTCTCATAAAGGCGCAAGTGACATCATGTCCTTGTTCTTTAAGTAGGTAGGCCGCAACAGCGCTATCTACTCCGCCTGATAATCCAACTAGAATTTTCATTTTGAAATTTTACCACCTATATTAAATGTTTCCGATTGACTCAAGTCCACATTGGCTGAGTGTCCGCGGAGATTGGCTGGTAGAAATGCATCAATTTCTTCTTCATCGTATCCGATTAAGAAAGACTTATCATTCATAACAATAGGTCTTTTTAGAACGCTTGGATGGCGTTGAATAAAGACGATAAGTTCACTGATGGACAATTCATCCAGATCTATATTCGATTCTTGCATAACTTTTGAGCGTTTAGAGATAATATCTTCAGCTCCATTATCAGTTCTCATCAAGATATACTTGATTTCTTTTTCACTGAGCATGGAAGTAAATAGATTTTTCTCAATAAATTTTAAGTCGCGATCTTTTAACCATTGACGGACTTTCCTACAGGACGCACAGCCTGGTGAAGAATATAAAACTATCATATTGAACGCCTCCTTTATATCATTATATAACTAATTCGGTCTTTTTCAAAGATATTTTTTATAATAACTCAAGTCCCATTTTTGACTGCACTAGATTTAATGTTTTTTGAGCTTGAATGGATGCTTGTTTTGCCCCTTCAGTTAGGACTGATTCAAGAATACCACTTGCCTTTATTTCATCATATCTTGTTTGAATTATTTCCAGCTCTTTAACAACTACATCTGCCACTTCTTTTTTAAAGGCACCATATTGATGGTCTTTAAATCTTGCGGCTGCTTCATCAATTGAAATATGCTCTAATGCAGCGTAGATTGTTAATAGATTTGAGATACCTGGTTTTTTCTCCAAGTCATAGTATACCTTATTGTCGCTATCCGTAACAGCTGACATGACCTTCTTTCTTGCCTTCTTCAAATCATCCCCTAAATAAATAATCCCTTTTTCACTTTCTGAATCGGATTTACTCATCTTTCTTAATGGATCTGATAAAGACATAATTCTTCCACCTACTTTTGGTGTTATGGGTTTAGGTACGATAAAGGTCTCTCCAAAACGATTGTTAAATCGTTGTGCAACATCACGTGCTAATTCAACGTGTTGTTTTTGGTCATCCCCTACCGGTACACCATCCACTTGGTGAATTAGAATATCTGAAGCCATTAATGTTGGATATGTATAAAATCCAGCACTCAAGCTTTCTTCAGTATCCTTTTTATCTTTAAATTGTGTTTGTCTGTTTAGTTCCCCCATGGAAGTCATGGTGGATAAAATAAAACCAAGTTGTGCATGTTCTAAGACATCTGATTGTAAGAATATCGTTGTTTTCTTAGGATCAAGTCCTACTGCCAAATAGTAAATTAAAGCATCTTCTAAGTTCTTCTTTAATTCATCTGGGTCAATAGGCATTGTAATACAGTGCAAGTTAGCAATAAAAACACTCAAATCATATTCATCTTGAAACTCTACGAAAGGGCGTAATGCGCCAATATAGTTCCCAAGATGCATTTGTCCTGTTGGTTTAATCCCACTAATCATTTTATTCATAACCTGATACCTCCATACGATATATTTCATCAGCTTCTTCTTGTGTTAATTTTTCAGTTTCGACTAAGCGATATAGAACATGCGCCTGTCTTTCTTTAGCGAGTGGAAAGTTAACCGTTAAATCATATACAGATGGTGCATTGGGCAGTCCTGCCAAAATTGTAAGCTCACCATCATTCAATTCCTTAACTGGAAATGAGAAGTAATGATCAGCAGCTTGGCCAATACTGTAGGCACCATTACCATAATAGATAATGTTTACGTATGTTTCCAAAACGCGTTGTTTTGTATAAATATTTAATAAGTCTTTCGTTAAATAATATTCTGCGACTTTTCTGATTGGCGATGCAGTGTGATCGAAATATACATTCTTAATCACTTGTTGTGGGATTGTTGATCCCCCTTCTGCAAATGACATCGTCTTTATATTAGTGAGTGTTGCGCGAAGCACTGCTTCAACATCAAGTGTTGTTTCTCTTGTATAAAGTCGTTCATCTTCAACTGCAACAATTGCATCCAAAAATATCACTGGTATTTTGTCATACGAAAGATAGTAAGGATCTTGCCTTAGTGCATCGATTGTTTCTTCTATTGGTTGAAGCTTAATTATGTCTTTATACTTTCTATATCCTAAAAACCATGTTGTACCAACAATGATCAGGCATAATATAAGAATAAATTTAATTAGCTTTTTGAGTAACTTTTTCATAGTAAGAAAAAACACAGTCTCCTGTGTTTAATTACTGTCCCAGTGACTTCATCGTTTGACGAATCTGTGCTTCTGTTGGTTTACGTCCCATTTGCATGTACATTGCACGAATCATTTTTTCGTTAATGGGTGGGTTTTCTTTTAGTTGTTTCTCAAACATTTTCTTTGTTATAAAAAATGTAATGATTGCTGCGATTGCTGCACCACCAATGAAAATCCCTAAGTCTCTCCATAATGAACTTGCTAGTATTAACATTAATTTCCACCATCCTCGTTTATCTCTTTATATTTTAACTTATTTTGATTAATATTTCAATAGCATAATATTACCCAAAAGGTGATATGTATTCCCTGTAAGTACAGGTGGGTATCCTGCCTATAGTTTAGGATCCCGATTCGTAACCAGTTTTCACACTGCTCTAGGCTTGCAGATTCCCTTATATCAAAGTGTCGGAAATATATTGGGCCTTTTGGGTATACCTATTATAACATAAAACAGCGTTTTTTCTATAACTTGGCAAACCAAAACCAATATATTTCAAAAGATAAACTCTTCGAATATGGCGCCATTGGTACCTTAATGGCTTCAATCACATACAATAATAATTTTTGTTTTCCATTGATTTAACTAATAAATCAGTCGCTTTTAGCTTATACATTTTTTATGTCTAATACATAAGTATATATGTTATACTATTATAGATAAATGAGGTGTAGTTATGAAATTAAGTAGAGATTATTTTTATACCATAAGAGAGAATCTAAGAGATGAAGATTCTAACTCAGGTAACTTACTCGCACGTGCAGGATATATTAAAAAAAGTTCTTCAGGTGTTTATATGTTCTTACCGCTTGGTTTAAGAGTTAAAAGAAAAATTGAAAATATTATAAGAGAAGAAATGGAAAACATCCATTCAATGGAAGTAAGCATGCCTGCTTTAATACCAGAAGATGTTTATATCGCATCAGGAAGACGCGATATCATCGGTACAAGTATGTTTACATTAAAAGACCGTTATGAAAAACCATTTGTTTTAGGACCCACTCATGAAGAATTATTCGCTCAAGCAGCAGCTTCAAAAATTAAGAGTTATAAAGATATGCCTGTAAGCCTCTATCAGTTCCAAACAAAATTCCGTGATGAAGCAAGACCACGCTTTGGTTTAATCCGTGTTCGTGAGTTTGTTATGAAGGATGCTTATACATTCGATAAAGACTTAGAGAGCTCAGACAAGTCCTATGATGCAGTCTTTGAAGCTTATAAGCGCATCTATGACCGTTTAGGCTTGGATTATCGTATTGTCCGTGCTGATACAGGAATTATGGGTGGTTTGCTCTCAGAAGAGTTCCAAGCAATCTCCCCTATCGGTGAAGATACACTTGTATTGGGTGAAGACACAGGATATGCATCTAACTTAGAAGTTGCAGAACATATTGGAAAGATTGAATCTAATGAGGAATTCAAAACATTTGAAAAAGTCCACACACCCAATGCAAAAACAATCGAAGAAGTATCTGAATTCTTAAATCAAGATGTTCAAACATTTGTGAAGACATTGATTTATCAAGTCGATGATAAACTTGTAGCTGCACTGGTCTTAGGAGATCGTGATGTTAACGAAACAAAACTAAGAAAACTTTACAATGCAAACGAAGTTGAACTTGCAGAATTTGTAGATGTTGAAGAAGTAACAGGCGCAGTTGTTGGTTTTGCAGGTCCAATTGGACTAGAAAACATCGATATCGTTGTAGACCAACATATCGAAAATCTAAGAAACTTTACAGTTGGAGCCAACGAAACAGATTACCACTACATTAATGTAAACCACCATGACTTTGAAAGAACACACTTGGTAGATATATCAAATGTTAAAGAAGGTGACCCAAATCCAGATGGAAAAGGAACACTGACATTCTCTAAAGGGATTGAAGTTGGTAATACATTTAAACTAGGTGTGAAGTATTCTCAAGCAATGAACCTATCTTACCTAGACCAAGAAAACCATCTACAAGATGTCTACATGGGATCCTATGGTATTGGTGTTGGACGTACTATGGCCGCACTTGCTGAACAGTACTCAACAGAAAAAAGCTTGGGATGGCCAAAAGGAATTGAACCATTCAAAGTAGCGATTGTTATCATCAATATGAAAGATGAAGAACAAGTAGCTTATGGAAACAAACTCTATACAAGTCTAAAAGATCAAGGTATCGAAGTTATCCTAGATGATAGAGATGCAAGAGCTGGTGTTAAATTCAATGACATTGAATTAATTGGTGTTCCATACAGAGTTACTGTAGGACGTAGCCTCAAAGATGGCGAAGTTGAGTTCAAACATAAAGATGATGAACAAAACACAATGGTAAATATCTCTGATATTGAAGAAAAAATCAAATCACTTTAAACATAAGGGTTCGCATTCATACGAACTCTTCTTTTTTTAACTCAAATACCCTATAATAGACACAGGTGATAACTATGAAACATAAAGAACTTTACGAAGCAATCCTTTCCTTAAAGACAATTGAAGAGTGTGATGCCTTCTTTGAAGACATCGCAACCAAAAAGGAAATCAATGATTTTTCAGATAGATTAAAAGTTGCAGAACTACTACTTGCAGGCAAAACTTATGAAACAATCAATAAAGAAACACAAATTAGCTCCGCGACAATCGCAAGAGTCAACAGGTCTTTAGGCTATGGTTCAGGCGGTTATAAGATGATTATTGAGCGAAATAAAAAAGATTAACCTCTTTTTTTACACATTTCGCTTTACTTCGATAAAGTAATAAAGTATAGTAATGCTTATACAAGGAGAATTACTATGAAAAAAACACTTACAATTTTATCAATTCTATTTATGCTGAGTGCATGCGCACCAAAGACAAGTAACACAAGTGCACTACAAGAAATCAAAGACAAAAACTTAATGGTTGTAGGCTATACCAACTATCCCCCACTGGGTTTTAAAGATGAGAGCGGGAAAGAAACAGGACTAGACTTAGATTTAGCGCTTGAAGTTTCCAAGATTCTTGGGGTTGAAGTTAAATTCCAATATATTGATTGGGACAATAAAACTTTTGAATTGGAAAATAAAAATATCGATATGATTTGGAACGGTTTTACAGTCACAAAAGAGCGAGAAAATGAAGTGAACTTCGGCAAACCTTATATGGACAATCAAATTGTGATTCTTTCAAGAGCTGACAAGCCAATCAAAACAATTGCAGAACTTGAAAACTTGGATATTGCCGTTGAAACACAAAGTAGTGGTCAGGCCGCCATTGAGAAAAATGATATCATCAACAAAATCAACGAACTTCAAAAATACACGAACATTCAAGATGGCCTACTCGCACTCAATGCGAAAACAGTTGATGCAGTGATTGCTGATGTTACTTATGCTGGTTATACACAAAACAAAGCACCCAATGACTATGTTATCTCATCTGAGAAGTTCGACTCTGAATATTATGCGATTGGATTTAGAAAAAAAGATGATGACAGTTTAAGAGATGCGATTGATGAAGCAATCGATACACTCATAGAAAACGGTACTACAAAAGAAATTTCAGAAAAATGGCTTGGAAAAGATTTAATTATTAGACCATGAGTTATTTTATTCAAATCTTTAAGGAAATCTCATCAGGTTTAGGTAATACAATGATCATGTTTTGGGTTACTTTAGTTGTTGCAATCCCCTTAGCTGCCGCCATTGCCTTAATCAGTTTAACAAATGCTAAGAAAGTTAAAGCCATACTTTCTGGCTTTATCTGGATCATTAGGGGCTCCCCTTTAATGTTACAACTGACATTCGCAATGTTTGGATTACCTGTAATTTTAAATATTCCTTTTAAGAACAGATTAATGGTCGCTTTAATCACCTTCATCATAAACTATACCGCATATTTTATTTCCATCTTTGAAAATGGTTTAGCAATCATCCCACAAAATCAGTGGGATGCCGCAAATATGCTCCAAATCTCTAAAACTAAAACACTGTTTAAAATCATCTACCCTCAAATGTTTAGAAACACAATCAAGACAGTCGAAAACGAAACAATAACCCTTATTAAAGATACAGCTTTAATTTCCACTGTCGCACTTAACGAGATACTGCGTAGCGCAAAAGAAGTTTTGAATCGTGATTTACGCATTGAACCTTTATTGATGGTACTCGTATTTTATTTATTCTTTAGCTTTCTAATCATTCAAGCATTTAAACTCATTCAAAGAAAGTTGGATTATCTATGATTACACTTAATAACATCGAAGCATCCTATGGCAACAACATCATCTTTACCAACTTAAACTTAGAAATCCCAACTGCCTCTTTCTTTGGTATTGTTGGACCCTCTGGTATTGGTAAGTCAACACTACTTCGTATCCTTGCTGGTTTACATGACCCTTCACAAGGGAAGATAAACATAAACGATAAAGCTTATTACCCTAACACAGATAAACAACGTAATATTATGAAAAAGGATATCGGCTATATATTTCAAGACTTTGCTCTATTTCAAAATTTAACTGTTTGGGAAAACATGGCAGTTGTTTTAGATAAAAAAGATGACAAAAAGATTGAAGAGCTCCTCAAAAGGTTTGATATTTATGCTAGAAAAGATGCCTATCCTATTAAGTTATCAGGTGGACAAAAACAACGCCTCGCAATCGCAAGAGCACTGCTACTCAATCCAAAGATACTACTAATCGATGAGGCAACCTCCTCCTTAGATCAAAACCTAACCAAAGAATTCATGGACTATATGCAAACACTCAACAAGCAAGGTATGACAATTGTCTTAATTACTCATGAACTTGAGTTGGTAAAGAATTATTGTACTGATGTATTTGAGCTACAGATGAACGATTAATCGTGTTCATTGAAAATAAAGTGATAATACTTTTCTGCATTTTTCCCGAGTGATATAATTTATTTGAGGTGAGAAAAATGAAAAAATTAATACTACTAACAATAATTTTTATAGCACTAACTGCTTGTTCAACTAACAGTAAACCAAAAGATACAGTTGAGATACTTCCAGTAAATGATATCATTGAAAAAGTTGAAGCATCTTATGAAAACTTTGTTATTACATCTGTTAAGTATGATTCAGAATCAAATAAAGATATTTACGAAGTTGAAGGTCATATTGATATGCTTGAGTATGACATTACTCTTAATGCAACGACTGCAGATATTATCACAGTAGATAATGAAAGAGAACACGATCTTGAAAAAGAGCTTATTAAATCAGACTTCGATAACATCAATACGTTGATTCAAAAAGCTTCAAAAGATGCAGGTAAAGCATTTGGCCTTAACTCTTGGTCATTATCATATGAACTTAATACTTTAGTCTTGGAACTTGATTTTGAAAACTCAAAAGGAAAAGATCTCGAGTATAAATATGATGCACATACTCAAACACTTTTGAAAAAAGAACAATAATAATTTTAGAAAGACGGAATTCCGTCTTTTTATTTTGCGCTTTTAAATACTTTGTAAGATAAAAAAGAGCCCTAAGGCTCTATTGATTATAAACTTTTAATAAATGACTCAAGACGATCAAGAGATTCTTTTAATACTTCTTTGCTATAGCAATATGATAAACGAACATAGTCATCATTTCCAAAGTATTTTCCTGGTATGATTGCTACTTTAGCTTTTTGTGCACATGCTAATGCAAAATCATATGAACTCATATTATATTTTTTAATACTTGGGAAAATATAGAATGCGCCTTCAGGCTTTTGAACATCCATTCCCATTGTGATCAGTCTATCATAAACATAGTCGCGTCGTTCTTTGTAGTCTTTAGCCATATAGCTGTTGTCTACATCAAAGGCTTTAATTGCTGCGTGTTGTGTGATGCTGTTGACTCCTGCCATAAGGTTTTGGTGTAACTTGTGCATCTCATCAATCAAATGAGATGGTGCGACAACATAACCAATACGCCAACCTGTCATAGCATGTGATTTTGAGAATGCTTGAACTACGATTAAACGATTTCTAACATCTTCATACTCACGCATAGAGTGTAATGTCTCATCATAGACAAAGACATTGTAAACATCATCTAAAATAGCATGTAAATTCGGATAATCTAACATGACTTTGTATACTGCATCAAGACTTTCTTTATTGAGTATTTGTCCTGTGGGATTGTTGGGTGAAGTCAGTAAGATTACTTTTGTATCTTCATCTACAATCTCTCTTAGTGCATTTTCATCAATTTGAAATGCATTTTTTGAGATATCTAAAGGGACAGTTTTTGCACCTATGAGTGATACTTGGGAGTTATAAAGTGTATAGCCTGGTGTGGGTTGAATGAGCTTGTCGTTTTCATTCATCAAGGTCCACATTGCCAGTACAAGACCTTCTGTTGCACCATTTGTAATGATTATATTGTCTTCTGTTATATTCTCATTAAATAAGGTGCTTTCATAAGCCGCAATCTTAGTTCTTAGTTCACTAAGCCCTAAAGCAGGTGGATAGTGGGTTAGGTTCTTGTCTAATGCATCTTTAGCAGCCTCTTTAATAGGCTCTGGTGTGTCAAAGTCAGGTTCTCCTATAGTTAGATATAGCATGCCTTCAATCTTTGAACAAAGGGCTGTAAAGCTTCTAATTCCACTGATTCCAATCTTTTCTATTCTATCTTTCATACATCTTCTCCTTGTATCTCTTCATAAAAAGCATTATAAAAGTCTTGTAGTCTTTTATGTCTTTCTTTTGCGATTTCTTGTCCTTTTGGAGTGATAAACTCCTTGTTCAATCGCAAAAGCTTTTCCTCAAAGTGTGCAATGGCATTGCGTTTAAGATGACGGTATTCTTCTAAATTAGTAGCCACTTGTCCTTCTAAATCATTATCATGGAATGGTAAACCTTTAAAGCCAGCGTAGTAAAATGCTCTGGCAATTCCAACTGCACCCATTGCATCTAGCAAATCTGCTTCGTATACAATTTGTGCCTCTAGTGATTTTTCAGTTTTTATGAAGCCACCTTTGTAACCTAATGAGAATATATCTTCTTTTATTCTTTGATCCTTTCCTTCAAGATCAAGATCCCATGCTTTAACTAAAGCTTCAAGTGATGCAAAAGCATTATCGAGCTTATCGTCAAACACATCATGGAAGTATGCAATGCAATATGCAACAAAAGGATCAGATTTATCTACAAGTAAGCGTGCTGTAAGATTTACAACACGCTTCATGTGATCATAATCATGACCCGTCGCATCAGACTTAAACATTAATTTAATGTTGTCGTCAATACGATTTAATGTATTAATTTGTTTACTTGTTAGTTGCTTCATCTAAAAGTGCTAACACTTCGTCAGTTGTTGATGCATTAAGCGCTTTGTCCGTTAACACTTGCATATCACTGTAACTTAAGTTTCTAACGATACTTCTTGCTTCTAAGATTGATGTTGCACTCATTGAGAACTCATCAAGTCCTAATCCAAGTAATAGTGGAATCGCTTTTTCATCTCCAGCCATTTCTCCACACATTCCAACCCAAATACCTTCTTTATGACCACCGTCAATAGTATTTTTGATTAAACGTAGAATTGATGGACTGTATGGTTGGTATAGGTATGAAACACGTTCGTTCATTCTATCTGCAGCCATTGAGTATTGAATTAAGTCGTTTGTTCCAATACTGAAGAAGTCTACTTCTTTAGCAAATTGATCTGCTAAGATCGCTACTGCTGGAATTTCAACCATGATTCCCAGTTCAATGTCATCACTGTATGCTTGTCCTTCTTTAGATAAGTTTTTCTTCTCATCTTCGAATAATGCTTTAGCAGCACGGAACTCATCAAGTGTTGCGATCATTGGGAACATGATGCTTAATTTACCATGTACTGATGCACGTAATAATGCACGAAGTTGTGTACGGAAGATTTCTGGACGGTCTAGAGTCATACGAACCGCTCTATATCCTAAGAATGGGTTCATTTCTTCTGGCATGTCTAAGTATGGTAGTTCTTTATCTCCACCAATATCTAATGTACGTACAACAACACGTCCTGGGTTCATTTTCTCAAGCACTGTTTTGTATGCTACATATTGTTCTTCTTCTGTTGGAAGTTGTTGTGAATCCATATATAAGAACTCTGTTCTATATAGACCAACACCTTCTCCACCATTTGTAAGAACTGAATCAACATCAGCTGGTGTTCCAATATTACCTGCTAATTCAACTTTGTGTCCGTCTGTTGTGATTGATTCTGCATCTTTTAATACTTTTAAACTTTCTTTGTGTTCTTCATATGCTTTACCTTTTGCAGCATACTCTTCTTTTTGAGCATCTGTTGGGTTAAAGATGATTGCACCTTCAATAGCATCTAAGATAATCTCATCACCATGTTCGATTGTGTCTAATAAACTTCCTGCACCCACAACTGCTGGAATTTCTAAACTACGTGCCATGATTGCTGAGTGAGATGTACGTCCACCGATTTCTGTTGCGAAACCTTTAACGTATTTTCTGTCTAGTTGTGCTGTATCTGATGGTGTTAAGTCTTCAGCTACAATAACAACTTCTTCATCAATGATTGATAAATCAGGAATTTTTAAACCTAATACTTTTGTAGTAATTCTATATGTAACGTCTTTGATATCTGCTGCACGTTCTTTGAAATATGGATCATCCATACCTTCAAACATACCGACAAACATTGTTGCGACACTGTCAATTGCAAAGTCAGCATTAACTGCATCATTTTTGATCATATCTTCGATTTGTGAAACGAATTCTGGATCTGAAGCAACCATTAAGTGAGCATCAAAAATTGCCAGATCTTCATCTGTTAATTTTCCAACTGCTTTTTCTTTGATAGATGCGATGTCTTTCTTTGCATCCTCAATTGCATCATGTAGACGCTTTAATTCTGTTTCGACATCTTGACCATCTAAACGTGTGATGTTTAGTTCTGGATGTTGTAACTTAAATACTTTTGACACTGCAACGCCTGCAGATGCCGCTATACCCTTAATCATATTGAATCTCCTTCTCTTGTGACTTACGTCACTAACGATAATATTTTATCATTTTTACTAAAACTTTACAATCTCAATCAATAAACAACAAAAAGCCCAAGTTAGAGCATTCCCATCGCCATTTGTACAACAAAAGAAACAATTACTACCAGTGCTGAAATGATGAATCCATGCAGCATTGGAAGAAATCCTGATTTATAGACTTCCTTGAAGCTTGTATTCAATCCAATTGCTCCTAAAGACATGACCATTAGAAACTTACTGATATTTGAAAGTATATCTGCAAAAGCAGGAGAAATGAATCCAACACTGCGTAATACAACCATCAGTAAGAAGATTAGAATAAAGAATGGGAAGATTGTCGATATCTTAACTTTCTCGCCTTCTGTTTTCTCTGTTTTGTGTCTTATATAAGAAAAGATTAACACAACTGGAATGATTGATAGTGTTCTTGTTAGTTTAACAATAATTGCAAATTGGCCAGCTGCATCTGAAAATGCATAGGCTGCTGCTACAACTGATGAAGTATCGTTGACTGCTGTACCTGTCCATAGACCAAAACCAAAGTCATTCATGCCAAAATAGCGTCCCATAATAGGAAAGATAATCACCATAACCACATCAAACAAAAATGTTGATGATATAGCATAGGCTACATCTGTTGTTTTAGCTTTGATTGTTGGTGCTAAAGCGGCAATCGCTGAACCACCACAGATCCCTGTTCCAGCTGATATTAAACTGGATAGCTTCCAGTCCATTTTAAATAGCTTACCAATGAAGTAACCCCCAACAAATGCTGTAAACAGGGTGAAGATCATGACAAGTAATGAAATCTTACCAACTGATAAAACTTGTGAGATACTCAGACTTGCTCCCATGAATATAATCGCTGTTTTAAGGATTCTTGAGGAGGTAAACTTTATACCACCCATAATTGATTCATTATTATGGATTAAGGGATTGATAAACATCCCAATAATAAGTGCAAATACGCCTGCTCCTACAATACCATTACTTATATTTTGACTTAGGAAATTACCAACCACTGCCAGTATTATCGCTAAGATAATTCCTTTATAGTATTTTTTTATTATTTCCATCTATAACTCCTTCTTATGTTCATATGAACATAAAGTATATCACATTCATAAGTTATCGAGTGATAAATTTTTATTAAAAAAAGGCCAAAACCTTTGATAGGTTTTGACCTTAATTATTCGGACTCACTTAGGCATTTTTAAAATCTTGTAGAGGGATAATCGTTGCCTTCAGTGTTCCTAATCACGACGTCTTTTGCGTCTCTTACCTTGTAGTGCAAAGAGTGTTGATAAAGCCAGTGCTAAGGATCCAACAGCAAGTGTGTAACTTGGGGCTCCTGTTAATGGTAATGTTTTACCTGGTTTTGGCTTATCGATTGTAGGTTTGTCTATGTCTTTCGGCTCTTCTACATCTACTGGAATCTTAGGATTAACAAGTTCGATTGTTGCTGTTGCTGGTGCATCATCTACCGTAGCAGTATTACTTAGCTCAAGCACTGAATCGTCTTCGATTTCCTTAAGAACTATAACATCAAAGGTTATCGTAATTGATCCTTCAACATCAATGTCCATATAGAATCCATCAATAAGGTCTGCAAGTGGTCTTGCTGTGCCATTCACATCCATCATTACACCATCTGTATCTTCTATATAAGGGAGTAGATCTTTCAGTGTATCTTGAACCCAAACATCACGCATATAGCCACCAGAGTTGTTTTTAACTGTGATTGTATACTCTAAAGTATCACCTTTCTCAGCTATCGCTTTGTCTTGAATTAGTTCTTTAACGTCTTTTGTTAATTCGAAGTCTTCTTTGTGATTAATATCAATCTTATTAATTAAGTGTAGCTTGTTAATTCCAGATTCTGGATCCAGTGTAAACTGACCACCAGTTAATAAAGTACCAGATGTTTGATCTGCTTCTTTCTGTAATTTTGCTGTTCTTATAAATCTATCAATATTATCATTAACAACAGCTGTTTCAGTTATTGTTTTTTGTTGACGATTTTTCAAGATATAAACATCATAGGCCTGGGTACTGATTGCACCATTGATATTGCCACGTGTCAAATCATTGAGTAGATACTCATAACTTCTTTGGTTATGTGCATCAATCACTGATATTGCTTCATCGTTTGTATCAAGTAATATTTTATCAACAAGTAAAATAGTTGGTTTTACTTTAGGTTTAGGGAATACAGCACTGCGATTATTACCATTGGTAGAATAATTAAATTTTGTATCTCCATTGGTATAAACGAGTTTATCATCTGCTGCTTGATAAACACCCAATACATCCTCTATTGCTACAACATTATAGCGAATATGCATGGAGTATTGTTTTGTGTTTTTATCATATTTGAATGATGTTGGACTCATATCCCAAGTGATTTTATCATCTGTAGTAGACAGTCCACCTGCAGCACCACTAACAATTTGTACATTACCATCAAGTTTAAAACCAGTGCCCATAGGGTCTGATAGTTCCATATTACTAAATGGGAATCGAATTGTATTTGCGATGTCTTTAAACTTCTCTTCTAAATCATCTGCTTTAGCTGAGAAATAATGATTGTTAGAAGTTGCCATTTCCTTCAATGTTACTTCACTTCTCGCTACATTTTGTAAATCCAATGCCACTGTATATAATGTATTACCTTTGGATTTTACAATACTTGCTTCAGCGATATTGGTATTGAATAGATCTAACATATCAAGTTGATAGTTCTTATTAACAGAATTATCTTTCTGTATTTTTTTCGCTTGGCTACCATTACCACCCATGTCACTACCTTGACCTAAATTATAATTAAAATCAGATTCTAAGAGTGTTTTTTCAACGGATGGATTTGTATAACGGTATTTAATATTACTGGAATTAGTTCCAATATATGAATTGCTCTCTGATGTGTAAGTTCCTGATGCATTTCTAGTAACTGTACTATCGCGATATCGTCCATTGAGTGTTTCAGTTATTCCAGAATTCAGTCCAGCTTCATATTTGGCTGTTCCTGATTGGTTTAATCCAAATGCAAATGTTGGAGCACCATCAGTTAGTAGTACGATGATTTTTTCATCTGCAGTACTGCCTTCTAACAGTTTTCGCGCTTCATAAAGCCCCAGTTGGGTAAAGGTAACACCGGTAGCAGTTAATGCATCAATATTACTTTTTAGTGATGCTTTATCAGTTGTAAAATTGTTATCAACTTTGGCACCTACTGAATAATTAATTAATGCGATCCTATTTTCGTGATCAAACTCACTATCGTCTAAAATAATATCAACAAACTGGTTCGCTGCTTTTCTAGCATTTTTCAGTCTGTCCCCCTCCATACTACCGGAGCGGTCCATCACAAGAACAATATCTTGTGATTTGATTTTAGGGGCGAATTCGAGTTTTAAGTCAATGGTCCATGTATTCAACAAATCGTTGACTCTGGTTGCCGTTTTTTGTCAATTTAATGCCATCGTTATTAGTAATCGTCGATGGTTCTTGAGCATAAACTACAGGTAGAATATAAAAACTCGAAATCAATAAGACTAAATTCAAGATTATATTTAGTACTTTTCGGTTTTTTTTCATAGTTACTCCTCTTTCTAATTGTTTAAAGTGTTGATACGTGGTTATTTCTTGCCTCCTTTACTCGTCCACTATGCTATTCTTAGTATACAAGGCGCTTTAGTTCACTAAATATCGTTATTTCATGTAATATAATGGAAATAATGAAAGGAGAATAAAAATGCAACCATTTAGTTATCGTGTTGTCCTCGAGAAAAAAATCTTGAATACACTAATTTCAAGAAAAGGATACCTTACTTCCACTAAGATTATGGAACTGATTAATGATGCAAGTGTTGATACAATTCAAACACTGTGTCACGAACTCAATCATGAATACCTTGAAGCCAATCAAGTACCCCTACTGGATGTTCAAGTTGGAGAAGGTTTTAGATTTATTGGTAATTTAGAACTCATACCAAGTTTATCGAAACATTATTTAAGCAAGATCTTAACTACAAGATTATTTCAGCAAGCTTCTTTAATAACACTACACTTGAAGCCTTTAGCATGAAGCATGCTATATCAACCTCTACCATTAGAAGAAAGACGAATGAAATTAATGATATCATTTCCCAATTTAACCTTAAAATAGAACTGAAGGATTCTATTCACTTAACAGGTGATGAGTCTAAGAAAAGAATCTATATCTTTTACCTTTTAAACTACGTTTCAGATACATTGGATAATATCCCTAAATTTATGAATGCTCATCATTATAAACAACTCAGTTTAAATGTACGTGAACAGTTGGGTTTCAATATCCCTTCCCATCAAATTCAAAGCTTTACATTATGGTTATTTATAATGGACTATTCTATAAAAAGCCAACATCAGTTAGAAACCTTGAGTAGTGATGATCGTAATGTCGTATTCCAAACAATTTACCCTGATAAACCAGAATCACTCAGTCACTGGCATCTTCACGAATGGTATTATTTCTGTTTAACAAACTCAATAAATGGTGTCTTCAATGAACGATCACTCATTGATTTGTCAGTATTTGAAGAAGCCATCATAAATCAATATGATTTATGGATTGATTTATTCACCCAAGAGTACAAACCTTTGATTGAAGATGAGCGTTATCACATCAAGTACAAACTCATCCAAATTATCTTGTTGACTAAATTTATTAATGTGGATGAAACAAGTGCAGAACTCATTATCCGATCAGACAATATTGAAGCATCATTTCAGTCACAGTTTACACAAAGATTTGAAATGTTTTGGGATAAATATTTAAAATTAGATAAGCCTTATGATAATTCGATGTTTAAATTCATGAGTAAGCTCATCATCAGAAATCAGTTTCTTATTGATGAAGTCATGACGCATGTCTTTGTCCATTTAAGATTATCGGGTGGAACATTAATTACAAAGTATATAGAAGCCTTGATTCAACAAAAGTTTAGTAATGATTATAAACTACACTTTGTCTCAAGAAGTCATCAAGCCGATTTGATTATTACATCCAGTACTTATAAAGGACCAAAAGACAAGTCTCTTGTTTTTATCAGTGATTTTCTTGGTGATGCTGATTTTGAGAGAATAAAACTCGCTTTAGAGGATATAAAAAAGTTTAAAGACATATAATTGTCTTTAAACTTTTTTTTGAATCTATATTATATTGTTTTGTATGCTTTTGCTGCTTTATAGAATCCGAAGATCATCATCACACGTAATACAAGTAAAGCAAGCATAAGAATGATTGCTAATACAGGCAGTAGAATCACAAATTGTAACCCCACAGATAATGCCAATTGCCAAAGTAAAAGTTTCTTAGTTTTGACAGCTGATAAATCAA
>CAYPHX010000015.1:0-28114 GCA_964410635.1 uncultured Erysipelothrix sp.
CTTATAAGTATTCTGAAGAAGACAGCACTCAGTTAAATTATAAGCGGAAGTTACTTTTACAATTAGGTATTTAAAATTTAATGTGAAATTTATTTGACCGTATGTGAACATTGTGTTATATTATGGGCAGATGGGATTGTTACTGAAGAAGGCAAGACCTACAAATACTAAGCATATACCCTATGCTATATTTGTAGGTCTTTTATATTTCTTTAGTTTCATGAACACACATCATAGGAGGAAAAAATGATGAAACATTTACAAAAACTAGGAAGAGCCCTTATGCTTCCTGTTGCGGTATTACCAGCAGCTGGGATCTTAATGGGTATCGGTTACTGGATTGACCCAGTAGGTTGGGGAGCAAACAGTGCGGCTGCTGCTTTACTAATCAAAGCAGGATCATCAATTATTGATAAACTGCCAATTATTTTCGCTGTAGGTATCTCCTACGGATTATCTAAGGATAAAGACGGAGCTGCTTCACTAAGTGGTTTAGTTGCATTCTTAATGGTTACTACAATTCTTTCAACAGATTCTGTAGCAATGCTTACAAAAACAGATGTAGCTGACGTATCAGCAGCATTCGGTAAAATCGATAACGCGTTTATTGGTATTCTTTCAGGGGTAATCGGTGCTACAATGTACAACCGCTTCTCAGAAGTTCAATTACCATCAGCACTATCATTCTTTAGTGGAAAACGTGCAGCGCCAATTATGACAGCTGTTGCAATGTTATTAACATCAGGTGTTCTACTATTTGCATGGCCAGTAATTTTCGATGGTCTAGTAGCATTCGGTACAACAATCTCAAGTATGGGAGCAGTTGGAGCAGGTCTATTCGGATTCTTCAACCGTTTATTAATCCCAACAGGATTACACCACGCATTAAACTCAGTATTCTGGTTTGATACAATCGGTATTAACGATATCGGAATGTTCTGGGGAACAGCAGAAAATGCAGCAAGTGCTATTAAAGGTGCAACAGGAATGTACCAAGCAGGTTTCTTCCCAGTTATGATGTTTGGTCTATCAGGTGCTGGATTAGCAATGTACCAAGCAGCTAAACCAGAAAACAAAAAAGCAATCGGTTCACTAATGTTAGCAGCTGGATTTGCTTCATTCTTCACAGGTATTACAGAACCTCTAGAATTCTCATTCATGTTTGCTGCACCAGCATTATACTTAGTGCACGCGGCTTTAACAGGATTATCACTTTTCATTGCAGCTACATTCCAGTGGACAGCAGGATTTACATTTAGTGCAGGGTTCGTTGACTTCATCTTAAGTTCAAAATTACCAATGGCTAACAAGCCAATGATGTTATTAGTATTAGGTCTTGTATACTTCGCACTATACTTCGTGCTATTCAAGTTCTTAATTGCTAAGTTCAACTTCAAAACACCAGGTCGCGAAGACATGGAAGAAGTTACATATGAAACATCATCAAAAGATGCAAAATTCTCATCAATGGCTACAGCACTAGTTGAAGCACTTGGTGGCGCAGACAACATTGAATCAACAGACTACTGTACAACACGTCTACGTATGGTTTTAACAGATGTTAACCTAGTAAACGAAGCAGCTGTAAAAGCAGCAGGTGGTGTTGGCGTTATGAAACCAGGTGGTAATAACGTTCAAGTAATCATCGGTACTGAAGTTCAGTTCGTCGCAGATGAAGTTAAAAAATTAGTTTAATTTAAACAAAATAAAACCAAGTCGAAAGGCTTGGTTTTTTCTATGCAAAAATAAAAAAAAGATCACGAACTATCTTTTGTTCATGATCTGGTATAAGTGGATTGATAAATACATTTTCTCATCGAGACTCAGTACATAATCAAATCGTTGTTGAATAAATGATGCAATCTTTGAAGAGCAGTTACTGTACTCCTGGAAACGTGTACCAATTGCTTGAGCCATGTCATTATTATTAGAGCTCATATACGCTGCTTCTTTCCCAAAAACACGCTGTGCGAGGAATTTTAAATGTGTAGTTAATCGCGTATAAGCCAAGGAATCTTTATTAACTTCCCCAAGCTCATTAGAAATGATTTCAATTATTTCGCGAATGAAATAGAGTGTATCTTGCGCTTGGTGAGATTGCTCTCCATCGCGTGCGTTTATAATATGTATTGCGATATATGCTACCTCATCTTTAGGTAACTCAACATCGTACTTCTTATTTAGAAAAGCCAGCCCCCATTCGGCAACCGCAAACTCTTGGGGGTAAAAGAGTCTCAGTTCGTCATTAAATAATCCAGGCATAATCAAGTTTTCTCTAGCACGTAGTATAGCATAAGAGATGTGATCTGTAAGGGAAATGTTGATCGCATTATTCAGTGTCATGTCATATTTATGATGTGCATATTCTACAATTGCTCTAGTTGACTCAAAGTAGTCTACAGAGATATTGCTTAAGAGATCTTCAAAGTCTGCCATTTTCTCGTCAAGGATTGAGAAACGTTTTTCTATTTTTTGTTCATCAATGAAGTCACCTAACTTCTTTTGAAAACCAATACCTGAGCCTGTTATAATAACTTCTTTGCCTTCAATAATTGTCGCAACACAATTATTGTTAAAGACCTTTGTTATTTTCATATAATTCACCTCATTGTCCCTATAATTATATCATAGATTGGTGGCATTTAGATACATAAGTATATTGGTTAAAACGATTTAAGTAAGCCGATTATGAGCCATTCTTGTAAAGCTGCAAAGTATCCATATACTATAATGCATAAAACAATGAAGTAACGGGCTTAAGGACTGGGCTATTGTTTGACAAAAGCATGTTAGAATGATAAAGTTAAGTAGCAAAAATGGAGGTAGTAGCATGACAAGTAAAAGAAAAAAAGTCATCCTAGTCTGTACAGAATGTTTGTCAAGAAACTATTCCACTTACGTCAACCACTTAAAAGCGGAAGACAGATTAGAAATTAAAAAGTTTTGTAAAAAATGTGGCAAACATACGCTGCATCGTGAAACACGATAAAAAGGAGAGTAATATGAGCTGGTTTAATATTAGAAGTATTAAAGATGAAATTAGAAAAATCGAATGGCCAAAACGCAAACAAATGACAAAAGACACAGGGATCGTTTTAGGATTCATTGGTTTTTTTGTTGTATACTTCCTAGTAACAGAAATTGTTATTTCAGGAATTTTAAAAGTATTGAAGGTGTTTTAATCTATGCAAGATAAATTATGGTATGTAGTCAACACTTATTCAGGACACGAAAACAAAGTTAAAGATAACTTAGAGCGTCGTGTTGAATCAATGAACATCGAAGATTCATTATTCAGAATTATTGTTGCAGAAGAAGAAGTTATTGAATATAAGAAAACTGCAAAAGGAACTACAAAAAATGTAGTAAGAAAAAACCTTTTCCCAGGTTACCTATTCGTTGAAATGATTATGACAGATGAAGCTTGGTATGTTGTACGTAACACACCTGGCGTTACTGGATTTATCGGGTCATCAGGTGGTGGAGCAAAACCTTTCCCTGTATCACCAGAAGAAATTGAATCAATTCTACAAAGAATTGGAGAAAGCGACAAGAAGATTGTTGTAGACTTCGCAGTAGGAGATCAAGTCAGAATCCTATCAGGTCCTTACCAAGGTCAAGATGGAGCAATTGAATCTATGGATAACGAAACAGAAAGCGCGAAAGTGTTAGTCGTATTTGCGAGTCAACAAATTCCTGCGGAAGTTTCATACGTAGACTTAGAAAGAATTTAAACGAGCCCGTCTCGTTTTTCTTTTGCTTGTTTAAAGCAAATAATCAAACTATAATATAATCAAATGGAGGGAACTGTATGGTCGGAATTGGAACAAGCCCAGGAAAGATTATCCTCATGGGAGAGCATGCTGTTGTCTATGGTAAACCAGCCATTGCTTTACCATTCTTTAGCGTTGGTATTAAAAGTACAGCTAAAGTAATACAAGAAGAATCAAAAATAGAAAGCCAGTGTTACACTGGCCTTTTAAGACTGGCCGATAATGAAATACCAGGGATAAAAAGATTAGTGGAAGAAACTTTAAAATACTTAAATAAAAATGAAGAAATATCCTTAAAGATTGAATCCAATATCCCACCACAACGCGGCTTGGGATCAAGTGCCAGTGTTTCAGTGTCCGTTGTTAAAAGTCTCTTTGATTTATTTGATGTCGCACTAACAAAGGAAGTCCTTTCAAAACTCGTCTTTGTTGCAGAAAACATTCACCATCATAATCCTAGTGGACTGGATGCAACTACAATTATAGAAGAACAAGTAGTACTCTTTGAAAAAGGTAAAGAACTTCAATATTTAAATACCAATATGAATGGCTATTTAATTGTCGCTGATTCAGGAGAATTTGGCCATACAAAAGAGTCTGTTGCTAATGTTCAAAAGAATATGAAAGTCAATCCACTTAAAACAAAAGAAAGTATTGATCAACTGGGTATACTCAGTACAAACGCAATCAATGACATTGAAGAGGGAGACTTAGTGAGTCTAGGAAGCCATATGACACAGGCTCATAAACATCTTCAGGATATTGGAGTTTCAAATAACACATTGGATAATTTAGTTAAAACAGCACTACAAAAAGAGGCCTTAGGAGCAAAACTTACAGGTGGTGGTAATGGTGGATGTATCATCGCGTTATCTGATAATATGGTTGATGCCAAGAATATTGCTGATGCCCTATTAGGTGAAGGGGCTAAACATACATGGATATATCATTTAAAGGAGATTTAATATGGAAAGAGTCGTACGCGCACATACAAACATTGCACTTATTAAATACTGGGGTAAGGAAAACGATGCTTTACGCATCCCTTCAAACCCTTCACTTTCAATGACACTTAAAGAATTCTACACAGATACCTCAGTAACTTATGATAAAGATCTTCAAGAAGATGTTTTTTATCTTGATGGAAAATTAGTCGAAGGCGACGAGAAAAATAGAGTTATAAAGTTTATGGATCTGGTGCGAAAGCGTTATGGGCTAGAAGAGTATGCTGTTATTAAATCATATAATCATGTTCCAAAAGCAGCAGGACTTGCATCATCTGCCAGTGCCTTTGCAGCACTTGCTAAAGCAGCGACACTGGAATTAAACTTGGACGATATAGAATTATCACGACTCTCAAGACTGGGTTCAGGTAGTGCTTCACGTTCTATCTATCCAGGTTTTGTGATGTGGCAAAAAGGTACAACAGATGAAGATTCATATGCAATAGAAATAGACAACACATGGGATGATGTCATCATGATTGCATGCCTCATTAATGAAGGCACAAAAGAGTTCTCCTCAACAGAAGCAATGGACAAAACTTCAAAAGAATCTGTATACTTTGATGCATGGGTAAAACAATCATTTAAAGATATAGACTTAATGCAATCATATATTAAGGAAAGAGACATCCATAAAGTCGGACTTCTCGCACAAGAAAATGCACTCAGAATGCACGCTTCATTACTCGCAGTGAATATGTGGTACTTTGAACCTGAGACAATCCGTATCTTGAATATCGTGCGTGAGCTTCAAAAAACAATTCCTGTCTACTTCACAATGGATGCAGGGCCTAATGTAAAACTTATAACCACAAAAGAATACGAATCAAAAATTCTTGATGCGCTAAAAGATGTTGAAACTGTTGTATCGGAAAAAGGTCCAGGAGCCTATGTCTTATGATTAAAACATATTACCCAGGAAAACTTTTCATCATGGGTGAGTATGCAATAATGGAACCAGGAAACAGTGCAATCCTTGTTTCTGTGAACCGATTTTTAAGTGCAAGCATAATAGAAAATGATACACTTCTTGTGAAGAGTGATTATGGTATTATTACAGATTCACAAACGGATCCTAAAATGCATTATGTTAAAGAAGCTATTGAGGTTGCAAAAGAACTCTTAGATTTTCATAAAATAGCATTGAAACCTTTTAAACTCGATATAGAATCACAACTCAATGATGAAAATAATGGAAAATATGGATTTGGATCCAGTGGTGTTGTGATTACTGCAACACTCGATGCAATCTTGAAACTACATAAACTAGAGTTAAGTAAGCTACAACTATTCAAACTTGCTGTGCTGACACAAAAAAGACTCAATATTTTTAGCTCTGGTGGCGATCTCGCCACAACAATTTATCAAGGTTTTATTAAGTATACACGTTATACTCTGGAATCGGTAAAATCAGACGTATCCTGTATCTATGAAACATGGGATAAACTTGATATTATAAATCTTAATTTAGATTATAAAGTTGCGGTGGGATATACAGGTGTAAGTCACGATACAAATAAAGCATTGGCTCGATTTAAGATTATGAAAGAAAAAGACTCTTTAACATACAATCAGTTAATGAAAGAATCTCAAGAGATAATTCATCAAGCACTTCAAGAAGACTTTCTAGAAGGATTAGAAGCATACAGAGCTTGGATGCTTAAGTTACAATCATTTCTTCAATATGACATTGAAACTGAAACACTCACAAAGCTTATAGATGTAGCACTGGACTTAGGTTATCAAGCGAAAGTATCTGGTTCAGGTGGTGGAGATTGCGGAATTGCTTTAATGAATAAAAATGAAAATGATGAAATATTAAAAACACAATGGGAAGAAAATGGCATTCAGTATATAGAAGGAGCTGTACTATGAGATCAAAAAGAAAAGATGAACATGTTAAATATGCTTTAGAACAAGAAAATTTTTATCATGACTTTGAAAAGGTTAAGCTAATACACCAAGCATTACCATCATATGATTTAAACGAAGTATCATTAAAAACAAATTACTTAAATCATGACTTTGATTTACCAATCTATATCAATGCCATGACAGGTGGCAGTAATAAAACACTACAAATTAATACAAAGCTTGCACTACTCGCAAAAAAACACAAGCTAGCCATGGCAGTTGGATCACAACATGTCGCGCTGGATGATGCACAATATGAAGCGTCATTTAAAGTTGTAAGAGAAAACTATCCAGAAGGATTTCTAATCTCAAATGTTAATGCTAATGCAACAGTTGAAGATGCAAAACGTGCTATTAAGATGATTGATGCCAATGCACTTCAAATACATATTAATCCAGCACAAGAGCTAAGTATGGATGAAGGGGACCGTACATTCAAACACTGGAGCGAAAACATAAAAGCGATCGCTCAGGCAGTCGATGTTCCTGTTCTTGTTAAAGAAGTAGGAAATGGACTAAGTAAAGAAACAGTGGACAAACTGATTGACTTAGATGTTAAGCATGTTGACGTTTCTGGGCGTGGTGGGACAAACTTTATTTGGATTGAAAATGCCCGTTCTGAATATAAGCGATATGACTATCTAGAGAACTGGGGTCTGACAACAGTTGAAGCACTAATTGATAATGAAGTTCATTTCGATAAAGTAGAAGTACTGGCATCAGGGGGGATAAAAACACCATTAGATGTTATCAAATCACTAGCACTGGGCGCAAAAGCAGTAGGGATGTCAGGTCTTTTCCTAAAGGCAGTGATGGATGATAGAGAAATTGAAATAGAACATTTTATTGAAGACTTAAAGAAAATTATGGTCTTGGTCGATGTCAATAAAGTACAGTCTTTAAGAGATATTCGTAAAGTTATAGAATAAAATAATGCAGATAACGATAAGATCCCCTTTGAGTAGGCACTCCAAATAAATGAAATTTGGAGTCTTCGTAAATGGAGGGTCTTTTCTTATGGAAAGAAAACGTAGATATGTTTTGGATGTCATGGTAAATACTGTAACCGATATAATAGAATTGAAAAATATTGGGCAGTAATCAAAGCAAAACAACTATAAAAAAAAGTGAATTATCATATTCATAAAGAATAAAATAACGCACTCCAAATTTTATTTAAGTCATCTATCTACTGGACAGGGGTCACATCATATTTATCTACATTCTTTTTGAATGATTAAACTTCAAATTCAAAGCTAATATAGAATACATTTCCATCTTGATCTGTAATGGGTTAATGAAACGATAGTTTCCATAGTTTAAAGCACCGACCCTTGTTTCTAAGTCATAAGGCTTAGAGTTTTCTGTTGTATTGGGATAAAGTGTGTAAGCAACTTTAGAATCGTTGTAATCTGTAAGCGTTGGAAGTTCAATCCAATCCTTTTCTCCTTCAATCTCAATGTAGTATGTATCATCAATAGTATAGGTATTATCTGAAGTGTTGATAAGCTTATACATAATTTCATTGGGATTGTGTGGTTCGGAAATCAATATGACATCTATTCCCATTTCTGTGTTGACAGTTTTGGAACTTGTGATCGGTTTGCCTTTAAGTTTAATTGCATGAACTTCTTTAACTTGAGCCAGATCTGACTCCATCACTACACCATCATAATAAACAATGATACTGTCATTTTTTTCTAAATCCTTATAACTATCGACTGCAATGGCTTCTATTGGTATCACGATTTGAGGATAAGTAAAATCTGCTCTTTGAAACACATTTAATAAAGCAGAATCGTTTGTGGTTGATACTACAACCCTTTCAAATGAATCCTTATCTTCAAAGTCTTCAATTTTCTTTTCGACAGAACAAGCACTCAGTAAGAGTAAAGTGAGTAAGATTACATATTTTTTCATAGTTGACCTCCTGTACCATAGATATTAAAAAACCTGACGGTATGTCAGGTTATCCTAAATGAGTTTCTCTTTAAACAAGTAAGCCAGTACTTTATTATGTGCCCCAACAATCGCTAGATCGTCCAATTGGCTGATTGGAATGAGTGAATAATATTCATTCTCTTGGTAATCTTGAATGAACTGTACTTTGATATCCCAGTGTAAGTGGGTAAATTTATGCACCATTGTATAGATTGCATCTTCTTTGTTATGGCCTTCAATTTGAGGCAGTCTTGTGAGACCACGCATCAAACCGTCTCTGTCATCACTTGAGATTAAAATATGATTGTCTTTAGTATAAATCATGACAGTCATTTTCTTCACGGGTGCTTTTTTAGCTTTGGGAATGTAGGGAATCGTTCCAACATTCTCTCCTCTATAACATGCACAAAGTTCCTTAAAGGGACTGTTTTCACATGTTGTGTTGGATGGTGTATATACAAGGGCTCCAAGTTCCATTAATGCTTGAACGAAGTAACGTGGTTCTGCACCGCCTTTTCTCAGTTCATCTTTTAAGTATGTCTCAAAGTAGACATGAGCCTTTCTTGTATTCACGTTATCTGTGTAGTTTAAGTATCGTGCCATGACACGTTTTACATTACCATCAACAGCTATTTCTTGTTGGTTGAAGGCGATGGCTGCGATAGCGCTGGAGGTGTATTCTCCAATTCCAGGTATTTCCATGAGTTCCTTCTTATTGTCTGGCAGTGAGCCTTGAAAGTGCTCTACCACGTAGTTTGCCCCCTTGTGTAGGTTGCGAGCTCTGTTGTAGTAGCCTAAACCTTCCCACATCTTTAAAATGTCTTCTATGGGTGCATGGGCAAGGTCTTTTATTGTGGGATAAGCATCTATCCATCTTTCATAATAAGGGATCATCGTTGCGATTTGTGTTTGTTGTGCCATAATTTCTGACACCCAAATGTGGTATGGATTGTTCGAACTTCTAAATGGAAGTTCTCTTTTATTATGGTCATACCAGTCCATGAGTCTTTTTGTAAATTCCATAAGTGTATTATAACAAAACAAAAAAGAAAAGGGCAGTCAAACCCTTTTCAGAAGAGAGATAGTGCTTGCATTATCTAAAACTTCGAAGAGGTACGATGGGTGTGGACCACCGTGAAAGGAGCGAAGTTTGATTAAGATAACGATAGAGCATAAACAACCTAACTTTCTTAAGTTGCTAGATATATGATAACGCATACATGATCGAAATGCAAGTTTGAAATAATTGCGTAGACATAAGAAAACGCAATTAGTAAAAAATGCGTTTTATAGTTTTACCAAACAGGAATACTTGCTCCTTTTGATTCTTTATTAATAATATCTTTAACTGTATCAGAATAGTAAAGATCTAATATTTTACTGAAGACTTCGCGGTCTTTATCCTTGCTGTTTGTTGCAATGATATTAATATATGGATTATCTGATTCTAAGTCCACATCTTCAAAGACGATGGAATCTTGTGCTGGTTGAAATCCAGCATCTACAGCAATACCAGAGTTTATGGCAGCAACAGCTACGTCTTTTAATGCAGCAGGTATATTGGCAGCACTCATTTCAATAATCTCTAAGTTTAATGGATTATCAACAATATCTTTTAATGAAGGAACTGCTTTATCATTCAGTTTAATTAATCCTGCTACTTCTAAGAGTTGGAGCGCTCGACCGCCATTTGTGACATCATTTGGAATCGCGATTTTGTCATTTTCTTTTACATCTTTCACATCAGTCAGTGAATCTGAGTAAATTCCCATAGGTGCAATCACGGTTTTTCCAATTGCGACAATGTCATATCCCAACTCTTCGTTCTCTTTATCTAAGTAAGCTTGGTGTTGAAAGGCATTAAGATCAATCTCATTTTGATCCAGTGCTGCATTCACTTGAACATAATCACTAAAAGCAACAATTTCTAAAGTAATGCCATCTTTCTTCAGTTCCTCAGCAATATAAGACCAAGTTTTAGAGTCAGATCCAATCATTCCTAACTTAATGTGATTGTCATCGCGAGCTTTTGGGCTACATGCGGTAAGTGTGAGTAAAATAATTAATAATGTTGCGAATGTTTTTTTCATTTTTTTTCTCCTAGTGTGTAAGTTTTTTAATAATAAAGTTTCCCACTGCTTCAATACTTATAACCATAATAAGTATGACGATAACAGATACATAAGTGATGTCATAGAAATGTCTTGAGTGACCATATCGAATCACAAAGTCTCCCAGACCACCCCCACCAATGGCACCTGCCATTGCAGTAAGTCCAAGTAGACTTACAAGTGTAATTGTAATAGCACGTACAAGTAGTGGAATCGATTCCTTTAAGTAGACTCTCACGACAATTCCAAAGGGTGTCAGTCCCATTGCTTCTGCAGCTTCGATAAGACCTGCATTTACATCACTTAGGGCCATAGCTACCTGACGCATCACAAAGGGAGTGATTCCAACGATAAGTGTTGGTATGGCGCCCTTAATTCCAACTGATGTTCCAACTAATCCCCTAACTACAGGCATCAAGACTGTGATGAGGATGACGAAGGGAATTGAACGGATTAAGTTTGAAAATTTATCAAGCATGCTATAAATTACTCTGTTTTCTAAAAGGCCACCTTTCTGTGTTACGACAAAGAGGACCCCCAAGATTAATCCAATAATAATTCCAATGACACCACTAATAAGCATCATGTATAAAGTCTGTATGACTGCCTTAGTAAATTCTGGCCAGTACTCAATTAAGTTTGGTAAGTATTGTTGTAATAATTCCATCTAGAGTACCTCCGTTTGAATGTTTTGTTGGTTTAAATAGTCAATTGCGGGTTGAATGTTGTCACCCGTTAAAGAAATAATGAGGTTACCTAAAACTTCATCTTGAATTAAATCTGTTTGTGCATAAAGAATGCTGGCTTCAACATCAAACTTCTTGCACATTTTAACGATAACAGCATCACTTGTTTGAGAACCAAGAAAGCTAAGTTTTAAGATATTACCTTTTTCTAATTGTTCCGACTGTTCTAAGATAAGCGGTAGTTCTTGGGCATTTTGAGTTGTTTGAATAAACTCTTTAGCAATCTTTGTTTTAGGATTTCTAAAGACGTCAATGACGTCTCCTAATTCAACAACATTCCCATCTTCCATGATTGCGACACGATCACAAACTGATTTCACGACATTCATTTCATGGGTAATAATTACAACTGTAAGTTTTAGTTTTCTGTTTAAATCTTTAATCAAATCTAGAACATTTTGAGTTGTCTTTGGGTCAAGTGCACTGGTTGCTTCATCACATAGTAATATATCTGGATCATTTGCAAGTGCTCGCGCAATTGCGACACGTTGTTTTTGTCCACCAGAGAGCTGGGAAGGATAAGCATGAATCTTATCATTGATCCCAACCAACTCAAGTAGGTCCTTAACTTTATTCTCGATAACATCTTTGGGTATTTTTTGATATCTTAATGGGAAAGCTACATTATCAAATACATTGAGTGATTCCATTAAGTTAAAGTTTTGAAAGATGATTCCAATCTTCTTTCTTGTATGACGTAACTCTTTTGCACTGAGATCATTAATGACAGTACCATTAACAATCACCTTGCCTGAAGTTGGAACTTCTAGAAAGTTAATCAATCGAACTAAGGTACTTTTACCTGCACCACTATGGCCAATAACTCCGAATATTTCTTCATTGTTGATTGTGAACGAAACATCTTTAACGGCTTCTACAGTATTGGTTTTAGTGATAAAGGTTTTTGAAATGTTTTGAAATTCAATCACTGATTGTTTGCCTTTAAGTTAACTGCATGCTCATCTTTGAGTAATTGTAGAAGTTCTGGATCTTCAAATATTTCGCGTGCAGTATGGGCGAGTACTTTTGCGCCCAGTCTAATGGACTCTAAGCCCTTATCACTAATGGATGCTTCTCTAAACTCGATTGAGTGTCCTGCAACAGGTTCATCAGTAATATTGATTCCTGGTTGAATTGTGGGTACTACTTGAGAAATATTACCCACATCAGTAGAACCTTTTCCTCCACCTACTTTACGTGGCGTAAATGCTTCACCATAGCGTTTGAGTTGTGTTTCATAAACTGCATCAAGTGATGGGACAACGATTGTATCATCTACAGAGTTTTGGAAAAGACCAAACTTATATGTTGTACCTGTGATAAGTGCTGCACCTTTTACGATATTTTCTACTTTTTCGTAAACATCGTTTAATGTTGTGCGGGATGCGGCACGTAGATAAAATCTAGCACTGGCGTATTCTGGAACAACATTCGCTACAGCACCCCCATTTGTGATTACACCATGGATACGAACATCATCACTTAAATGTTCACGCAAGGCATTAATACCGTTGTAGACTTGAATGATAGCATCCAGTGCATTAATACCACGTTCAGGAGCTCCTGAAGCATGACTTGCTCTACCAAAGAATTCAATATCAACAGGATCATTGGCAAGGGAAGTACCAGAAGCACGGTGTAAATGTCCTGGGTGTGCACACAGTGCAAAGTCCACATCATCTAAGAAACCCTCTCTTACAAAGCTTCCTTTAGAGGAACCATTTTCTCCACCTTCTTCACCAGGTGTTCCGTAAACTCTTACTTCACCCCCCAATGTATCCACAATTTCTTTAAATGCAGAACCAGCAAGTGATGAGGTAGCGCCAAACAAGTTATGGCCACATGCATGTCCAATACCTGGTAAGGCATCGTATTCAGCTAAGAATGCGACAACGGGTCCTGGTTTTCCTGATTTATAGCGTGCATCAAATGCAGTTCTATGTCCTGCAACATCATATGTTACATCAAAGCCCTCAGCTTCTAATTGTTTTCCTAAAGTTTCTGAAGCGAAGAACTCATAGTTACTCACTTCTGGTTTTCCATGGATTGCACGTGCAATCTCTTGGTAGGTAGGTAAGTTTTCATCAACAAATTTGTCTATCTTGTGTGTCATAATCATATCTCCTTTGACAAATAAAAAGCGCGCTATCCACAAAGGATGAGCGCGCTCATGTTACCACCTTAATTCGTATTAACCTCACGATTAATACCTCACCGAGAACTATCATTCTCTATCGATATAACGGTCGAACCCGTTTAAGCTTACTTTCTTTCAGCTCAACTGCTCCAAGGCCATTTTCGCAAGTCCTAATTCTCCATCCACTTTCACCAACTGTGGACTCTCTGTAAGAAGTTTCAGAAATGCTACTTTCCTTTTCAGTGCATTTACATATTGAACTCATGATATTTCATAAACAAGACTTTGTCAATAGAAAAGGCTAAATTAATAAAAATATTAATTTATGAATAAAAAAAGCGAAGTAGATTACTTCGCCTTGATTTCGTTGATGATTGTTTTAGCTGTTTCGGTGTTTATAGTCTTTTCTTGTTGCAGTCGTTTTGTAACAATTTCTAATATATCAGAAGTTGCGCCCGCTGCAAGAGCAATATTTTTTGCATGTAATGACATATGCCCTTTTTGAATTCCTACTGTTGTAAGAGCATAAAGCGCAGCAAAGTTTTGTGCTAAACCAACAGAAGCAATTACTGACATGAGTTCTTTAACATTCCTATACTTCATAATTGATTTGGTAAGTTTTGCTTTTGGATGGACTGAAATAGCGCCACCTACCGAGCCAATTGCCAGGGGAATTGTAATCGCACCGTACAGTAAATTATCTTTAATTTCCCAAGTAGCAATAGGTTGTGGTTTACCGCTTAGACTTGAGTAAGTATAAATACCAGCATTAACAGCACGTGTATCATTTCCTGTTGCAAGTACAACAGCATCAATCCCGTTCATGATTCCCTTATTGTGAGTTGCACAACGATATAGATCTTGTTTTGCCAGATTACTTGCTTGTTCAATGCGGGCAATTGTTTCTAACCCACCTTTTAAATGCTTAGGGTCAATAACACATCTTGCACTAACAAGACTTTCTGTTGTTAGGTTTGAGAGTATGGCCATAATTGGTTTTTGATTAAATTTTTCTTCAATATATAGCGAAATAGATTCTAGAACTGTATTCATCATATTGGCACCCATCGCTTCTTTTGTATCCATAAAGACATCCAGGATGATAAAATCCTTCAAGATACGAAGTTCAAAGTGATCAACACCCCCACCTCTTTTTACAATAGAGGGATGTGCCTTATCAGCGATCTCTTTGAGTGCATTAAAATCAAGCTCAAGTTGTGAGATCAATTCTTTGTAGTTATTCTTTTTTGTAAGAATAACTTCTCCTCGCATCAGTCTTTGATTTATCTCTGTTTGAAAGCCATTTGATCTTGATATAATTTTTGCGGCATTACTTGCAGCTGCAACAACAGATGATTCTTCAGTTGCCATCGGGACATGATATGTTTGTCCATCAATTAAAAAATTTGGTGCTACACCAAGTGGTACCTCGAAAATTGAGATCGTATTCTCAATCATGTGTGCTGCTTCTTCTGTCGTAAGATTATCTAAAAATTCGACATTTAAAGCATCATTATTTTGTAAAATTTCTCTGCGTTCTTGGACGCTCTTTTTATAAAAACCTGAGTATTGTTTCATAGTTATCACCAACTATAGTATAAAAGAAAGTTTCCATAAAACCAAGGCGCTTTGATTTAATATATTATTAGGCATGATATAATATTTAACAGGAGGAAAGAAGTATGAAGACAACTAAAATTTCAATTATTGGAGCAGGATCCGTTGGATCTGCTACAGCATTCGCACTCATGAACCATAATATTGCCACTGATATCGTTATTGTTGATATTAATCATGAAAAAGCCATGGGTGAAGCAATGGATATTAATCAAGGTCGCGTATTTGTTGAACCGGTTAATGTTATTGCGGGAGACTATGAAACAACAAAAGACTCAGACATCGTAATTATTACAGCAGGTCTTGCACAAAGACCAGGTGAAACAAGAATCGATCTTGTAAATAGAAATATTGAAATATACAAACAAATGGTACCAGAGATTGTAAAATACAACCCAGATGCTATTTTACTGGTCGTATCAAACCCAGTAGACATTCTGGCTCAAGTAACACATAAGCTATCAGGATTCCCTAAAGAGCGTGTATTTGGATCCGGTACAGTTCTTGATACTGCACGTTTCCAATCAGCACTATCATCACTCTTTAAAGTAGACGCAAGAGATATTCATGCAAACATCATTGGTGAGCATGGGGATTCAGAAATTGCGACATGGTCACTCACAACAATTGGTGGCTTAACTGTTGAACAATATTGCCGTGATATGGATATTGAATTAACAGAAGAAATGAAAGAAGATATTACAGAGGGTGTAAAAAACTCTGCATATCAAATTATTGAAGCTAAAGGATATACAAACTATGCAGTTGCGCTTGCGATTACACGTATCGTTAAAGCAATCTTACGAGATGAGAAATCCATTCTTACTGTTTCAAGTTTACAAACAGGAGATTACGGTCTAAATGACGTGTTTATCTCAGTACCAACCATTGTTGGTAGAAAAGGTGCTTTAGATGTTGTGGAAGTGCCATATAGTTCAAAAGAAAGAAATAATCTTAAGAAATCGGCCGAACTATTAAAAGAAATTTTAGACAACTCAAACTTATAAAAACAAAGAGCTACTGAGGTAGCTTTTTTTAATATAAACACTCAAAAACCATGAACTACCGAATCGTAGTGTATAATGAAGCATACTAGGCTAACTAGAAAGGGGGTATAATAATGAAAGTTAACGATAATACAATTGGAGAAAACACCATTCGTAAAATACAAATGTCTCAATACTATATGCTTAAATCATTTGATAAATTTTGTAAAAAGCACGATTTAAACTATACACTAGATTTTGGGACCATTCTTGGTGCCATTAGACATAAAGGCTTTATTCCTTGGGATGATGATATCGATGTTGCGATGTTACGAAGTGAATACGACCGTTTTTTAAGCTTAAGCAAAGATTGGGAAAACGAAAATATTTTCGTACAAAACTATCATACAGATCCACAATTTATTCACTCATTTACCCGTCTAAGGTTAAATGATTCGCTTGCAATACAAGATGAATGGCGCAATTTAAAAGCCCATCAAGGTATTTTCATCGATATATTTACATATGATGTTGTTGCAGGTGATGGAGAAGCATCACAACTCCATGCAGATGAAATCAGGACTGTACAAGAAGAAAAAATGAAATATGTGGAAGGAAATACTGTGGATTATTCAAATCTGTTGGTATTAAATAAACTACAAACAAGCATCATGACACGCTTTAATCATAATATTACAGATGATACTGTTGTGGCACATATGACACAAGGGCTCAATTCTTATTATGAAACACGACGAAAAGTGAGTGATTTTACAAATTTAAAGTTTGTCCAGTTTGAGCTTGCATCCTATCCAATTCCTAAATCTTACGATACAATACTAAAGAATAATTATGGTGAATATATGGCTTATCCAAACAAGGATGAACAACAACCCCATCATGGGGTAATCCGTTTACGTTTTAGGGATGACATATTAAAGTATTTTAGAGATGAAGAAAAAGAATAATTAAGTAAGTATATCATCATTAAGGTCTACAAAGCTGTAGACCTTTTATGTATAATTAAAGGGTTGAAGGGAGTTGATAGTATGAGTGAAAAACAAACATACCACCATGATGAGTACACCATGCGCCTTGCGAATATTAATGATGTAGAAAAGTATTATGAAGGAAATTTCGATTCAGTACATGAAGATGTAATTCGTTTTACAGGTGGCAAGAAACACTATCAATTTGAAGAAATTGAAGCTTATTTTATGAATAATATTCAAGATTCAACACGTGTCGATTTTATTGTGGGAAATAAAGAAGGTAAAATAATTGCTGAGGCAGTTCTCAATGATATTGATCAAGAAGTTAAATCTGCAAACTTTAGAATCGCAATCTTCAATCCCAAACAATCAGGCAAAGGCATGGGATCATGGATGATTAAAAACACATTATCTTATGGATTTGAAGTTCTAAATCTAAACAGAATATACTTAGATGTATTTTCTTATAATGAACGTGCAATCCATGTTTATAAGAAAATGGGGTTTAAAGTCGAAGGAATACTAAGAGAAGCAATCTTAGATAATAATAAATATGCTGATGATATATTAATGGCAATGCTTAAAAAAGAATGGGAAGAAGGACAAAAATGATTTTAGAAAATGAACTCTTAAAAGTAGAAATTGCATCACTGGGTGCTGAGGTTAGAAGTATTTATGACAAAGCATTAGGAAAAGAACTTATGTGGAGTGGACATGAATCATGGTGGACAAGGGTATCCCCAGTATTATTTCCAATTGTGGGTGGCGTCCATAATAACGAATATAGATACAATGGCCAAACTTATACAATGCCATCTCATGGATTTTTAAGAGACTCTGAATTCACTTTAGAATCAAAGACAGAGGATACAGTGTGGTATATTTTTGAATCAAATGAAACAACACTTAAAATATATCCCTTTGAGTTTAAAGCGAGATTGGGTTATAAACTAATTGATAATGCAGTTGAGGTATTGTGGAATATTGAGAACACAGGATCAAAAGAACTCTTGTTCTCAATTGGTGCACATCCTGCTTTCTTAGCAACAACAAACGATACACTTACAGTCGTCGCAAGAGATGTTACAAATCGTTATCTACTCAATGAAAAAGGGATTCAAAAAGGTTATCCCGAAACGGTTGATACAATTACAATTACCCCGGATTTATTTATCAATGATGCCCTAATCTATGATAATGTGGATAAAATAATTGTGCATACTAAAGATAGAGATATCGCAGTTTCATTTACAGATTTTGAATATGTGGGTATCTGGAGTAAATATGTTGATGGTGAGATTGCACCTTTTGTGTGTATAGAGCCTTGGATGGGAATTGCTGACTTTGAAGAATTCGAAGGAGAGCTGCAAGAAAAAACTGGAATTCAAGAGCTAAAACCTCAAGAAAGTGTTGAATATAAATACACAATCGAAGTCAAATAGAGCGATATATAAGAAGCGTAAGCGTAATCACTTTACTTTTTTGAAAAAATGTCAAAAAGTGTAATTGGATAGACGCTTTTTTCTTTAGTATTAGTTCTAAATGTTGTATAATAACACAGCAATGAAAAGAGATGATGAAATCATGAAAAAAATTATAAACTTAGCAGTAATCGCACACGTTGACTCAGGTAAAAGTACTTTAGTCGACGCAATGTTAAAACAACGTGGAATTTTCAGTGACCATGAAGTGGTCGCAGATCGTATTATGGATAGTGATGATATTGAACGTGAACGTGGAATAACAATCTATTCAAAAAACTGTAGTGTTAACTACGAAGGTATTAAACTTAATATCGTGGATACACCAGGTCACGCCGACTTCTCTAGTGAAGTTGAACGTATTATCAAAACTGTTGATACAGTAATCTTACTGGTTGATAGTGCAGAAGGTCCAATGCCACAAACACGTTTCGTATTAAATAAAGCATTAGAGATTGGTTTAAAACCAATTCTACTTATCAATAAAATTGATAAACATGATGCACGTATCCAAGAAGTTATTGACTTAGTCTACGAACTATTTATGGACTTAGAAGTAACTGATGAACAACTTGAATTCCCAATTCTTTACGGAATGGCAAGAGAAGGTATCGTTCGTTATAACCCAGAAGATACAAATACAGATATTAATCCATTATTTGAAACAATTATCAAACATACAGAAGTTTACCCAGACAAAGATGAGTCACCATTACAAATGCAAATCTCATCACTTGCATATGATTCATATGTTGGTCGTTTAGGAATTGGTCGCTTATTCCAAGGAACAATTTCAAAAGGTGAATGGGTATCAGTTGTAGATAATGATGGGAAAATTGAGCGTCGCCAAATTTCCCACTTATATACATACCAAGGACTCAACCGTATTGAAGTAGATAAAGCATACAGTGGTGATATTGTTCAAATATCAGGTATCGCTGATATTTCAATTGGAGATACATTAAACAATCCAGATAACATTCTACCAATGCCAGCAATCTCAATTGAGGAGCCAACATTATCCATGAACTTTATGGTTAACTCTTCACCATTTGCAGGTAGAGAAGGTAAATATGTTACATCAAGAAACATTAAAGAAAGACTTGAAAGAGAATTAGAAGTTAACGTGGGTCTAAAAGTTGAAGAAACAGATTCAGCGGATGTCTTCAAAGTATCAGGTCGTGGAGAACTTCACTTATCCATCTTAATTGAAAATATGCGTCGTGAAGGTTATGAACTCGCAATCTCAAAACCACGTGTTATTACACGCGAGATTGATGGCGTTCAGTGTGAACCAATTGAAGAAGTAGTATTTGAATTACCAGAAGACTACAGTGGAACAATTATTTCTCAAATGAACCTAAGACAAGGTGAACTTACAGATATGGAAACAAAAGGTTCTATGGTAAAACAATTCTGGAATGTTCCAACAAGAGGACTGATCGGATTTAGACAAGACTTTATCAACATGACACATGGTGAAGGGGTTATGATTCGTAAACTTGCTGGATATGAGCCATTAAGAGGCGCAATTCCTACAAGACAAAATGGGTCAATGGTTTCTATTGATAATGGAACAGCCATGACTTACTCAATCCACAACTTACAAGAACGTGGACAATTCTTTATTACACCTCAAACTGAAGTTTATGAAGGGATGATCATTGGTATTGCTGCAAGAAGCACTGATATGGAAGTCAACCCAACTAAATTCAAAAAAGCGACAGGAATGCGCTCAGAGGGTAAAAACGAAACAATGAAACTAACACCACCAATTCAAATTACTTTAGAATTCGCGCTTGAGTTCATCCGTGATGACGAATTAGTAGAAGTTACACCAAATGATATTAGATTAAGAAAAATTTACCTAAAGAGTCATGAAAGGAAACAACATTCAAGAAGGAGTGAATCTTAATGGCCCCAATAAAGTTAACTTTACATCATAAATCATCAGATACTAAAGCAAGAACTGGAACACTAGAAACACCACATGGTAGTGTTGAAACACCCATGTTTATGCCAGTGGGTACACTTGCAACTGTAAAACATGTCGCGCCTGAAGACTTATACAATATTAAGTCTCAGGTTATTCTTTCCAACACATATCATTTATGGCTAAGACCAGGTGAAGCGGTTGTTAAAGGTGCAGGTGGACTCCATAAGTTTATGAACTATGATGGTCCAATTCTGACAGACAGTGGTGGATTCCAAGTATTCTCATTATCCAAGATGCGAGAAATTGTTGAGGAAGGTGTTCACTTTAGAAATCACTTAAATGGAGATAAACTCTTTTTAAGTCCTGAAAAAGCAATTCAAATTCAAAACGATCTAGGGGCAGACATCATCATGAGTTTTGATGAATGTCCGCCATACCCTGCAACTCATGAATATATGAAAGAAAGTATTGAACGTACATTACGTTGGGCAAAACGTGGAAAAGAAGCACACCAAAGACCCCATGACCAAGCTTTATTTGGTATTGTTCAAGGTGGGGAGTTTGAAGATTTGCGTAAATGGCATGCTGAAGAGCTTGTTAAACTAGATTTTCCAGGATACTCAATCGGTGGAACATCTGTTGGAGAACCAAAAGATGTTATGAACAGAATGATTGAATATTCAGTTGTCGCCTTACCAGAAGATAAGCCACGCTACTTAATGGGTGTTGGAAGTGTTAATGGAATATTTGAAGGTGTAGAACGTGGTATTGATATGTTTGACTGTGTATTACCAACTCGAAATGCACGTCATGGTGCCATGATGACTTCAGAAGGCCGTATCAATATTAAAAATAAACAATACGAGTTTGACTATTCACCACTGGATCCAGCATGTGATTGTGAAACTTGTAAAAACTATAGTAAAGCATACTTACGTCACTTATATCGAACCAATGAAGGTTTAGGAGCAAGACTCTTATCAATCCATAACTTACGTTACTTATTGAAACTTATGGAAGATATTCGTGAAGCAATTAAAGAAGACAGATTCTTAGAGTTAAAAGCTGAAGTATATGAAAAATTCGGCATTGAACATGTTAATGACAAAGGATTTTAATATGAAAGTTGAAGATTTTAATTTTAATTTACCAGAAGAACTGATTGCGCAAACACCATTAAAAGACAGAAAGTCATCGAAACTATTAGTTGTCGATGACTTTAACTTAGAAGACAAACATTTCTATGATATAAAAGATTATCTTTATGAAGGTGATGTCTTAGTCTTAAATGATACAAGAGTTTTAGCCGCAAGACTTTTTGGTACAAAAGAAGATACAGGTGCAAATGTTGAGGTCTTAATTCTTAACTTAGATGATAAACGTTCTGAGTGCCTTGTAGGTAATGCCAGAGTTGTTAAGTTAGGGACAGTGGTCTCATTTGGGGATGGTCGTTTAAAAGCAAAATGTGTTGAAATTGGGGAAGAGGGCGTTCGCTTCTTTGAATTTATCTATGAAGGTATTTTCTTAGAAATATTAGATAGCTTAGGCGAAATGCCACTCCCGCCTTATATACATGAAAAGCTAGAAGACAAAGATCGTTACCAAACAGTATACTCAAAAGAATTAGGAAGTGCTGCTGCACCAACTGCAGGCCTTCACTTTACAAAAGAGCTACTCCAAGAAATTTCAGATAAGGGTGTCACAGTATGTTATGTCACACTCCATGTAGGACTTGGAACATTTAGACCTGTAAAAGTTGAATCTATTGAAGAACATACCATGCATAAAGAGCGCTACTCAATCACAAAAGAAACAGCAGATATCTTAAATAAAGCCAAAAAAGAAAACCGACGTATTGTTGGTGTTGGAACAACATCCGTCCGTACAATGGAAACAAACTTTGGTAAATTTAACGCGTTTAAAGAAGAGAAATCGGAAAGTGGTATATTCATTACCCCTGGCTATACATTTAAAGCAGTGGATGCAATTATTACAAACTTCCACCTACCAAAATCAACCTTAATTATGATGATGTCAGCCTTTGCGGGTAAAGATGTTATTGACCATGCCTACAATCATGCTATTCAAAATAAGTACCGCTTTTTCTCCTTTGGGGACAGTATGTTTCTTACACATAAAAACGTGGTATAATAGAACAGTAGAAAAGAGGTATTTATGGAAAGAAAAAAGATAGTTAAAACGATTACACTACATTTTGTGATAATCCATCTTTTGACAAGTGGTATCGTTTTACTCAGTACTCAACTGGGTCACCCACTCTTTCGATATATAAAAGGGACTCCAATTGGCGTTCAAGTTTCAATTCTTGCACTAATAGATATTGCATCTTATGTTATCATCGGGTATATTTATGGACGATTTTACCCAGATAAAAAACGCCTAAATCTAATTGTTGAAAGACCCGTCATAGTTTTATTTTTATTATTACTAACGGTATTTTCTTTAATTTATTACTTATCACAAGTATTTTACCAACCAAATATTATGTTAATTTATATTTTTCTTAATCCATGGTATGGAACCTATATGTGGCGACTTGATCCAGAATCCCTATACTCACTTTGGTGGATACTGTCAACTATGGCTCCTTCAATTGGTTACTATATCGGAATTAAGACTGCAATCAAACATCACGAAGGAGTCGAAGAATGAAAGACACATGGAAATCATTACTTGTAATCATTGTCAGTGCCCTAATCTATAGCTTGCTACAAGCATTTATTCCAGGAAGATATCATCTTGTATTAAAGTTTATCTTTATGGTTATGTTGCTTGTTATTGGCTACTCTCTTTCAAACACCAGAAAAAGAAACAACCGTTGGGTTGGAAAAGTATTCATATCACTACTCGTGGTATTTATATTTGGGATAAAATTGAACTGGTTTTCAATTCCAGAATTTAATAGACTACTGTCAAAAGTTGGTTTAACAGGCTCATTTCTTAATGTGCTGATTATTTACTGCGGTTGGGCCTTTCATCAAGTATAAGCCTAATTGAATATTTTATAGTAAGATCTTCAATTATTGAAGATCTATTTTTTATAAAAAAGGAGAAACACATGAAAAAAATACTACCTTTAGTAGCACTACATGAAACAGATAATTATATTAGTAATGGTGTAGACTTTGCAATCATGGGAACAAACTTTGGTTCAAAAGCACAAGCTATTATTTATGATCTTGAAGAGATCATCGAAACAAATGAGAAGTTACCGGTTATTGGACTTTTCAACAGAGACTTTAAAGAATCAGAATTATCACAACTACTGCATGAAATTACAGCCCTCTATGAAGGCGGACTTGAACATATCATCATTACTGATGAAGGTGTCATTAAAACAGTTAAAGACTTGGATTTAGATTTGAAAATCATCTATAAAACAGAATCAAAAATAGATACAGAGACAATGGAAAAACTTTATGCACTTGGTGTCGATGAAATTATTCTAACGGATGTGGAAGTCACAATTCCTGATTTCCCTGAGAAAAAGAATCTAGGGATCCATTTCTTTGGAAAAAGTTTTACCCATACACATCACGAAGATGCACACTTCCATGTAGAAGATGATCATGGAAAACACCATTACTCACATGATGTCTACTCATTGATTCACGCATTTGAAACACTTAAAGAGAAAGAAATATCTACACTATACTTTGAAAGCTTTGGTTTAGATTTAGACGATGTCTTATTTGTAATCAGAACTTTAGAACTTGTGGATGATCACAAGGAGTTTGAAAACTTAGTCTATGATACAATTAATATAGGAGCAGATCATGACCATGAATAAGACAATGATGGTAGTGGGGAAAATATCCGTAAAAGCAATCTTAGAAACAAGAAAAAGAGATATTAAAGCAGTCTATATTATAGATACAAAAAAAGATAAAGAAACCCGCTATATACTATCTCAAGCCAAAGGATTACAACTCAAACGAATCACAAGAGAAGCACTGGATGAAATTACAGGCATTACTTCACATGGTGGTTTTGCGATCGAAGTATCCGAAAGAAAATCTGACACACTCGCTTCACTTAAAAAGAATGCAAAGTCAGTACTTGTAGTAGAAGGTGTCAGTGATCCATTCAACATGGGTGAGATCCTTCGAACAGTTTATACGCTAGGATTTGAAGGCGTAATCACACCACAATATAACTTTTATGAGCACGAAGCCAAATTAATTCGTGCATCAGCAGGAGCCAGCGAACATGTTTTATGGCTTCAATCAGATAACTTAAAAGAAGATATTCAAGCACTAAAGCCAGACTTTACAATTATTGCAGCACACCGTGACGACAAAAGTCATGAACTCACAACATATAAATTTGATGAGAAGGTTGTGATTATGTTGGGCGGTGCACTACGTGGCTTATCGAAAGATATTCTTGATTTAAGTGATGACACAGTAAGATTAGATTATAAAAACAGAATGGCACTGAGTACACAAGGTGCAGCAAGCGTGTTTGCATACGCACGCATGAGTGATCAACTGAAAGGGTAATAAAAATGAAAATAGCCTTAGGACAAACAAGGATTATATCAAATAATCCAGAATACAACTTTAATCAAATACAAAACTTTATTAATCAAGCGATTGAACGCAACGTTGATTTAGTTATCTTTGGAGAGCTCAGTTTACCAGGCGTGTTTGTATCCAAAAGAAATCTAACAGATGAATATGTTGAAACAGTCCTAAACTATAATCAGAAGATTATTGAACTTTCAAAAGATATTGATATCCTGTGGGGAAGTTATGAGAAAGACGCTTACCTATACAATGCTGCACTCTATGCTTCACAAGGGAAGCTGGTCGATACAGCTCATAAAGAAAACTTAAATGTTTCAATCTATGAAGATCAAGTATTCAAATCAAACAAGAAAAACTTCAAAATCAGGATTGAAGGTGAGGACTATACAGTCTCACTGGATCAACACGAAGAACATACCATCTTTATTACAAGTCATGTGTATAAACATGATTCACCACTAGAAGATATTAATAACTCAATAATGGCAACAGGTGTTGGAATCTATAATGATGGTAAGCAAGTCCACGGTATCCAAGGTAATGCTTATATGATGTATCACAATATTATTACTGAAGCCAATAATGTATTTGAAAGTGAACTCTTAGTTCAAGATACAACACATTTAATTGAGTTTCTAAATGTACCAAACGGTGAAATCTTACCCAACATCTTACCAATAATTGAAATGTTTGATGAAGAGCACTTAAGCTTTAAACCAACATGGGTTGTTGGTGTATCAGGTGGTCTAGATAGTTCCGTATCATTAGCGTTATTAGCCCTTGCCCTGGGAGAAGAACGTGTTCATGGTGTTACGATGCCTGGAAACTTTACACGGGACATCACTTTATCCAACGCCTATCATTTAGCTCAAAAGCTTGAAGTATCATTTGAAGAAATTCCAATCAAAGAGATGGTTGATGCGACTGTAAACTCACTTCAAAGAAATGACTATGGTGAAATAAAAGGACTTTCTTATGAAAACATACAAGCAAGACTGCGCGGACATACACTCATGTCAGTAGCAAGCTTGAGAAATGGTGTTGTCGCAAACAATGGTAATAAGATTGAAACAGCACTAGGATATGCAACATTATATGGTGATGCAATTGGTGCTTTATCACTACTTGCAGATTTAACTAAACTAGAAGTAGGACAACTCGCATTAGAAATTAATGAAGCCTACGAAGAAACAGTGATCCCACTCAACCTAATACCTCAAGTATCAGAAAACACAATCAAGTGGGAGTTTGCACCCAGTGCAGAACTATCCCAAGATCAATTTGACCCATTTAAGTGGGGATATCATGATCACTTAATTACATACCTACTCACAAACTCTGCTGAGTCAGTACTCAGTATGTATCTTGATAAAACTATCCAAGAAACAAGCTTTGGAAAATTTATGGCTCAATACAATCTCATAGATAATCCACAAGCCTTTATTGAAGATTTAGAATGGTTACTAAGAACACTTCAAGGCGCAAGCTTTAAACGCATTCAAACGCCTCCATTCTTAAGACTATCCTCAACAAGCTTCGGTGTAGATAACCAGACAAATGTTTATCAAACTGAAGAATATCAAAAGTTAAAAGAAACCCTTCTTAAAAACATATAGATAATTCAAAACTGAGCCAACGTTAAGTTATAGCTCAGTTTTTTTTCGCAAAAGAAACATTATGTTTAATTGTGTGAAGTAAGTTTTTAAATCTGATTTAGGGGATTCCATAGTATTTTGATGTCCTAGAAGGAGGTCTACTATGAAGAAACAAAATAAAATAGTACAAAAAATATTACTTGAAGACCAAGATGTTTCTCAAGAAAGAATAGCGGAAAAGGAAAGCAGTGTGCTTTATATTGTTATTACAGATTTTGAAGTTAGTGAACTTATAATTAAGATTAGACGGTATGTACCAATATATCATGTTTTTGAAAATCTTAGAAAAGCATTATCTAATGTATTTGAAACATATGACTTTAAAAAGACGTTAACGGTAAGCTTTAAATCACGCCATTTTGAGCATGAGATACAAGACATGTTTTATTTAATGATCGCTGAAATGAAGCGAGCACAGGTTTATAGATTAAAAGTCATGATTGATTATGGACTTGATTTTCTTGTGTTAGATGAAAGAATAAATTATACCAATTTAGAATCTCTCTCATTTAATACACATTTTAGTGGAAGAACATTGCGTGAATTTAGGATCATTGTAGATTCAAAAGATCCAATAAAACTTAAAGAGTTTGAGGGTAACTTAAGTGATATTAGAAGTTTGATTGAACTATTAAAATCAGATACTCTAATAAAAATGAATATCAAACTCGTAGAGATAAAATCAAACAATATTCCTATCTGCAACTCTCTCAAAGAATTAAAATTGACTACTCAAATAAATAGTGAAGGAATTCGTTTTAAAGATCATGATATAGCTCAATTAATAAGTCGATTTCCGAATTTAAAGATTTTAAATTTTAACATGGAGGAAAATCATAATGTGTGAGATAAGTAAAAAAGAAAAATATAATATAAATGCGTTCCTCAAGAATAATTTAATTGAAAATCATATAAACTGGCACGAGACAAGATTAAGTCTCTACATTAAGGGATGGGATTTGCTATTTAGTATTCAGATTGAAGATGCTAATATAGATAGTTTGGAAATTACTTTTAAAGAAAGTTTCAATACACACTATTCACAGGCAGTAGAAGAAATATTAAATACGATAACCCCATACGGCAAGAACTATAATGTGGAGATTAATTTTGATATTAGAAGAAATGACTATTTCCCAATAGATCAATTAGCGTTTCAAGAAGAGATAAAAAATATACTCAGCAACAAGTATATTCGCTTCTTAAAGTTAAATGGAATTGGGAGTATAATAGAAGTTTTAACACTGGAATCTTTAGATTTATGCCACCTA
>CAYPHX010000016.1:0-19465 GCA_964410635.1 uncultured Erysipelothrix sp.
TTGTTCTACTTGAACTCTTTTAATAAGAAACTCTAGGTCTTTCACTAAGGTTCTGAGTCTGAAGTATACATCATCATCTACTAGTTTTGATTGAACATAGGCTGTGCTATCAATAAAAACATACTTTTCAACAATTGCTGCCTTCATATATGAAAGTATCGGTAGTAAGTGATATTGTGGCACAAGATAGTGTTTCTCTGATCCTGCAGTAACAATAACAGCCACTGGCTTATCTTTAATGGAGTCAATAGGTAGTAAATCCAGTACATTTTTTAATGCGCCTGGTATCGATGCATTAAAGATGGGTGTACCGATAACTAAAGCATCCGCATCCAGTATCTTTTGAACAAGAGCCGAAGTTTCTGCATCATAGTCTCTGAAGTCACGGCCATCAGCAAAGCTAAGATTTATCTTAGCTAGATCAACAATCTCAAATTCAACATCTGCTGAAAACTCAATACTTTCCATCGCAATTCTTGTTTTACTTCCAAAAACAGAACCGACAATTCCTAATATTTTCATTAAGCTTGTCCTTCTCTTCTTTTTGCGATTTCTTCTTTAACGCGCGGCATAATTTCTTTTGCAACAAGATTAATCATACGTTCTACATCTTCCCATGGCATCCCGCCAATATCTAATTGTAGTAAGGTACGATCATGTTCATATGTATCGTATTGGTATAGTATCTTTTGAACGATGGTTTCTGGACTTCCAACTAGAATAACATTTCTAATATCCAGTGCATCAACATAAGCTTCTCTATTCATACCATGACCATTGGCGTGTTTAAAACCTTGGTCTAAGTATTGGAAGAAGTTTTTGAAGGCTTCTTCATCCGTTTCAGCAACATGCAGTAGATTTGTAATTCCAATCTTCATTTCATCTTTATCATGTCCATTTAGAAGATAGTTCTTTTTATATGCTTGTACAGCATGATTAAAGAGCTGTGCCGGGCCTGCTAGGTTAGCAAGCATCATTGGTACCCCAGCTATTCCTGCTTCAACAGCGCTATAAGGGGCACCCCCCACTGCGCGCCAAATAGGTAACTTTCCATTCTTGGGTTTTGGATAAAGTACTGCTTCTTCAAGAGGATTTCTAAATTGTCCATGCCATGTGATGGGTTGTGATTCGTTTAGTTTTAGAAGTAAATCAAATTTTTCATCAAACAATGCTTCATAGTTATGTACATCATAGCCCAACAATTTGAACAAACCTACCCTACTTGCACGTCCCGCAACAATTTCGGCACGACCATCTGATATTAAATCAAGTGTCGAAAAGTTTTCATAAACTCTTACTGGATCTGATGTTGAAATTATAGTTGCAGCACTGGACAACGTAACATTCTTTGTGACAGCAGCAATGGCACCCAATATTACAGCATGTGCTTGTGAGATAAAGTGCTCTTGATGTGATTCACCTACCGCAAAGACATCAAAGTCTAAGGAGTCCGCAAGCTTTGCAGCTTCAATAATTTGATTAATTCTTTCCTGTTCAGTAATCTTATTTCCTGTTTTTGCATCGGCAGTATAATCACCGAGTGTATATATTCCCATTTGAAATTCTTTCATATTATCACCTTGTTTTCTACTCACAATATAACATGTGCTTTTCGTGGGGTATACTTTTTTGCCTAAAATTCGGTTTCGAAATGATTTGTTGGTATTATTCATGATTTTTCAAACAAAAAAGGATTAATATCAATGCTTAACTGACTTTAATCCTTCGCTTTTAAATTTGGATTTCTAATTATGTTTCATCTGGAACCCAGGAATCCCAATCTGATAACTCAATATCTTCTGGGTTAAGAATGTATTTTGTTTTATTGCGGTCCATAAAATTTTCAACAACAGGTGCCGTATTTTCTACATACTCCAAGTATTTCTTCATATAGCGGTCGCGTTGGTCTTCTGCTCTTCTGTAGAGGAAGCCACCACACTCAGGACATGTCTCATTAACAATTTGTGGGTTTTCTTTTAAGTTAATTAATTTTCCACATTTTACGCAGACACGTCTATTGGTGACTCTATCAACAAGAAGCATCAGTGGCTTATCAATGATCAAACATAATTCTACTTCTGTTCCTTTATGATACAGCAAGTTTTCTAAGTGCATTGCTTGATGCATGTTTCTTGGATATCCACCAAGGACAATAACTTTATCTTGTTTTGATGCTTCAAAAAGTGCTTTTGAAACTAAGTTGTTGACGGTCTCATTATCAACGATGCCCCCTGTATCTAATACATTTTTAACTTTTTTCCCAAGGTCTGTATTATTTCTAACTGCTTCCCTAAATATTTCCCCTGTAGAAATATAATAAATATCATGTTGTTCTTGAACCCTTTTAGCGAAAGGTGTTTTACCGCTTCCACCCGGGCCCATTAGTAATCTGACTCTCATCATTACACCTCTTTTTCCTTATCTTTATCGTATCATTTTTTCGCTTTTTACTCTAGGTCATTTTCACTAAAGCGTATAATGTTTCCTTATTAAGTGAAGTACTTGTAAAATTAGCTAAATAATGGCACAATTAAGTTCGAATTAAGAGTGAGGAATCCTATGAGTAAAAACTTCTGGCAAGATTTGCCCAAACCATTTTTTATCTTAGCACCCATGGAAGATGTTACAGATATCGTATTTAGAAAAGTCATAGACAGTGCAGCGCCTGCAGATGTCTATTTTACTGAGTTCACAAATAGTGAAAGCTTTTTACATCCAGAAGGCTTAAAAGCCATTCGTGGTCGTCTATATTTTGAAGAAGATGAAAAGCCAATCGTAGCGCATATTTGGGGTGATAAACCAGAGGCCTTTGAACAGATGAGTTATGGCTTAAAGGAGATGGGCTTTTCAGGTATTGACTTAAATATGGGTTGCCCTGCACCCAATGTCTTTAAACATGGTCGTGGATCTGGATTAATCTTAAGACCTGATGTTGCGTCAGAATTGATTCAAAGCGCTAAAAAAGGCGGCTTACCTATCAGTGTTAAAACAAGACTGGGTCACGCAAAGGTTGATGAGTATAAAGAATGGATCACACACCTTCTTAAACAAGATATCGCAAACCTATCCATTCATTTACGTACGAAAGTAGAAATGAGTAAAGTGGCAGCACATTATGAATTAATCCCTGATATTTTACGTATTCGCGATGAGATTGCGCCTGACACACTCATTACAATTAATGGTGATATTGAAGACTATGAAATGGGAATGAAGCTATTCAAAGAAACTGGTGCTGATGGTATCATGATCGGCCGTGGTGTCTTTCATAACCCATTTGCATTTGAAAAAGAAAAGAAAGAACATTCCTCTCTTGAACTCTTAGAACTATTCAAAGTGCATTTAGATTATTATGATCATTATGTACAGATTGAACCGGGATTAAAAAAACCACTCCAACGCTTCTTTAAGATCTACATAAAAAACTTAAAAGGTGCAAGCCAATTAAGAAATGATTTAATGCAAACAAAAACAACCGATGAAGTAAGATTACTGATTAATAACTTTATAGAGACATATCAAGATTGATATGTTTTTATTATAAGAAATGATGTGATTTGAGTGAAAATGAAATGAAATGATTGCTAATAGTGTTATACTATATCTCGAAAGAGGGATTAAATGAATAATCTAAAAAACAAGTTTGCCCGTTTCATGGAAGGCCGTTATGGTGTGGATATTCTATCACGTGACCTTTTGTGGATGACGGTTGGTGTAACAATCTTAAATATTTTCGTTCAAAATAAATTCTTTTCAATCTTACCACTTTTGATGTTTGTTTTCTTATACTTCAGAATGTTTTCAAAGAATTTTCCAAAAAGGTATAATGAGAATAGAGTCTATACAAATTTTAAGGGTAAGATAGGAAAACCATTCACTAAAACATTTAAAAGAATTAAAGACTTCCCTAAATATAAATATCTAAAATGCCCCAACTGTAAGCAAAAGCTTCGCGTACCACGTGGTAAAAAAGAAATTGTCGTGACATGTGCAAAATGTCGTCACAAATTTGATGCGAAGAGCTAGAGAGGATTAACCTTTGGACACAAATAATTACTATCAAATCTTGGGTGTTTCTAAAGATGCAACTCAAGATCAAATAAAAAGAGCATATAGACAAAAAGCAAAAGAATACCACCCTGATATCAATAAAGCGCCTGAAGCTGCTGAAATGATGAAGAAGGTTAACGTCGCTTATGATGTTTTATCCGATGCTCAAAAGAAACAACAGTATGATACATATGGACAAGCTGGACCACAACAACATACACAACAAACATATCAAGGATATGGCTTTGATGAGCGTATGTTTGAAGAAATATTCAGACAATTTCATCAACAGAGTAATGGTCAAAACCAACAGTATCAACAAAGAAGAAGGGTCTTCAATCCTTTTTCATTCTTTTTTAGAATCATGATTTTTATGTACATATTTGATTTTATAATTTATCTTTTTAGAGCACTACTCTTTGGTTAGCATTTAGCTAACCTTTTTTTATTCCACGACATAGAAAAAAGAGGTTTAAACTGTACCCCGTGTCAAGGACACATAATTAAAAAAGTTAATTGAATTGTTAGTCACCCAGTCAATCATAGATTGATTGGGTTTTTATTTTCTTAGTATTTGAGGTAATTGAAGTTCACGTAGTAATGGTACACTTAAGTATTAATCATATTCATAAGGTGTCATTCTATGCATATCCCATTGAGGACGGTCATAATTATAGTAATTTATATACTCAGTTACACCTAGAGAGATTTCTTCGAACGTTTTGAATCTCTTCATTTCCATCTCTGTTTTAAGTATCGCGAAGAATGATGCTTGTGGTGCATTGTCCCAACAGTTTCCCCGACGTGACATTGATTGCTCAATATCATTTTCCTTTAATAGTTCTTGGTATGAATAACTAGTATAGTGGCAGCCCTGGTCCGAGTGAATCATAACGTTTATGTCTAATTCCTTTTTATACTCTCTTAATAGATTTTCTACTGTTTTAATCACAAAATCCATCTTTAATGAAGTAGATACATACCACCCTAAAATTATCTTTGTAGTTGAATCTTTAATTACTGATAAATATGCTCTTCGGCCATATCCATATGTTAGATAAGTTATATCTGTCAGTAAAACCTTTTTCGCAACGCCTTGTGAGAAATTTCTATCCAGAACATTTGAATGTAACTTATTAGAATGATTTGTTCTTATCATAGATTTTACTGGATCAGCTCGTCTTATTGGACAAATTAATCCATACTTTTTCATAAGTCGACGAATCTTCTTTAGATTCATTACGATGTCATGGTTGCGCTCTATGCGCATCTTGATTTGTCTTGCACCTTTCTTCCAGTTTTTATAATTGTAAGCCTCGAGGATTAATTTATAATCTTCTAAATCTTGTAGTTCTTTATACGTAAGCGATTCTTTTGTCTTAAGATAATTATAGTAACCAGATCGGCTGACCTCAGCGATTTTACACATTGATTTTACATTAAGTAAATTTCTTTTTTTACTATGTATGGATTCGATTATCTTAAACTTCTCATGCGTTGGAACTACTTGTATCGACCTTCCAACGCTTTCAACTTTTTTAGAAATTCATTCTCTTGCTTTAAGTACTCAGCCTTATCTTTATAGTACTGAAGTTCTTCTTCTATATTTTTAAATTCTATACTTTTAGGACGTCCAGAACTTTTAATTCTATTGAACCCTTCTATCCTTTGAGATTGCTCCTTAAAACGAGTGACATTGTTAGCAGCGCGTTTGGTTCCTATTAAATGATACCCTATTCCTGCTTGGTCGAAAATTTCTTTCGGTGTCAATCCTTCATTGCTTTGATTTACACACAACTCTTTAAACTCATTTGTAAATACAACTTGGTATTTATTCACTTTCAAAACATACTTGTTCATTGATAACATTTGAATCTCTTCTTCATTAAATCTGTTTTTTCCCATTATTTAATACCTCTTTCTTTTATTATACTTATAAGCATAAAAAAACCTATAGAATGGACTTTTATTTTCGTGTCCATTCTATAGGGTACAGTTGAGTTTCCCTCTTATTTTCTTAAACTTTTAGGTTTATTTAGTATTTCCGAAATTATGATTCCATCCCTAATCTTGTTCTTGGAGAACATCGCTCTTGGGTCTTTAATATTATGTTGGCTTAAGCTTCGATCAACTTGAAGTGGTGAATTCTCTTCATCATCTATATTAAGCTCATCCTTAAATGTTGAGTGATATGCTGGTATCTCAAATACCAATGAATCCAAAGATGGTTCGATGAAAGGTTCATCAACCCTTTCAACAATCATCTCTTCTGGTACATTGACCTTTGGTTTATCTTCCTGTAACGCTTCTCTTTTTACTTCTTCGAAGTATTCCATGAAGGTTTTCTTCATATCACCAAAGCTTTCACCATTCTTAGCTTTTTTAACATTAACTGCAATTATTATTGCAATGACATAAAAAGCAATAGAAATTAGAAAATCCATTTATTAATCTTCTTCAACCTTTGTGTCGTGAGATGAGTCACTTGCGATTGCTTGTCTCATTTGTGTATCGGACTCAACATTTTTTAAATTGTAGTAATCCATAACACCTAAGTTTCCGCTTCTGAATGCTTCTGCGATTGCTAGTGGAACTTCAGATTCAGCTTCAATAACTTTTGCACGCATGCGTTGTACTTCAGCAAGCATCTCTTGTTCTTTAGCAACAGCAAATGAACGTCTTTCTTCAGCTTTTGCTTGAGCAATCTTTTTATCTGCCATCGCTTGGTCTGCTTGAAGTGCAGCCCCAATGTTTCGGCCAACATCCACATCCGCAATATCAATAGATAGAATCTCAAATGCAGTACCTGAATCTAAACCTTTTCTTAGAATAGTTTGGGAAATTGAATCTGGATTTTCTAAAACGATAGAGTGTTTTGCAGCTGAACCAACTGTTGTAACAATCCCTTCACCAACTCGAGCAATAATTGTTTCTTCACCAGCACCACCAACAAGTCTTTCGATGTTTGCACGTACTGTTACTTTCGCTTTTGCTTTAACTTCAATCCCATCCATTGCCACACCAGCAATAACAGGTGTTTCAATAACTTTAGGGTTTACGGATACTTGTACCGCTTCAAATACGTTACGACCTGCTAAGTCAATGGCAGTTGCTTGTTCAAAGCCAAGATCAATCTTCGCACGTTGTGCAGCAATTAGAGCATCAATAACAAGATTAACATTTCCACCTGCTAATAAGTGAGCTTCTAATTCATTTGTATCTAAGTCTAATCCAGCTTTTGTAGCTTTGATCAGTGGATCAACAATGCGAGATGGAGTAACACGTCTTAAGCGCATTCCAACTAAGTGTCCCATTGTAACTTTTGTTCCTGAGAAGTATGCGGTAACCCAAAGGCCAACTGGCACATAACGGAAGAACATTGCGAGTAGAATAATAACAACAATAAAAATTACAATTGTTGGTACTAACATTAAATTATTTAAAAACATAGGTATAATCATTTTATTTCTCCTTTTGTACGTAAATATTTAAACCATCAATTTTCTTGACTGTGATTTTTACATCAGCCTCAATCATATCGGTTTCACTGATAACATCATAAATTATCTCATCGATCTTAGCACGACCTACAGGTCTTAGTGCAGTAATTGTTAAACCATTTTTACCAATCAAGTCATCTTTACTACTTGCAGGTTGACTGTCTTTTAATGAGGTACCTAAGACCAAATCAGGACTTAAGATTAACTCCTTACCCCTTTTGCTAAAAGCATAAGCAGTAACTACAGCGGTAATTATCATACTAACCAGTAATAAAGCGGCTTCCATTGAATCACCTACAGTATTGTAAAGTGAAGTAACAGTTCCCAGTGCACCTAAGATCCCTACTATTCCAAAACCTGGAATATAAAGTTCTACAAGTAAGAGCAATAATCCAATGATAAACATACCATATATAAAGATACTAGCACCCATCATCCAAAAATATAGATAAAATACAGCTGCTGATAATCCAATATAGATATAACGCGGTTTGAGGAAAAGCGAGCTAATTAAAACTACCATTCCTAATAGTAATATAATAAACGTCATACGCGTACTCCTTTCCTACTATTATTTTATCATAACAGTGGGCACATTAATGTGTCTTTTTTCTATTTATGTAAAGATTTGTTAATATATTAACTTTCAAAATGCCATTTATATAATAAATAGTCTATTGACATTACTTATTCTAACTGTGTATACTGTGTATATACAGAGGTGATGATATGAGGATAGTCTTAAGTAATCAGAGTAAAGACCCCATTTATACTCAAATCTATCAGCAATTAAGAAATCACATTGCTGAAGGCACACTCACTCCTGATGAAAAACTTCCTTCAATTAGAAGCTTTGCGCTAGATTTAAAGGTCAGTGTCATCACAATAAAACGTGCTTATGAAGATTTGGAACGTGATGGATATATTTACTCAATTCCAGGTAAAGGCAGTTATGTAAAAAACATACATAGTCATGTCTTAAAGGAAAAATATCTAGAAGAAATTAACGAACATTTAAAACAGGTTGCAAAGCTCGCAACGCTTGTCGGTATTGAACCCGATAAGATTCTTGAATATTATAAAAAGGAGTTGAAGAAACTATGAAAGCATTAATGTATAAAAGTATAATCGAGAATAAATTAAATATATTACTGGGAACATTTTTCACAGTATTAATGCTGATTACGAATCAAACATTGTTTCTATTTATGTATGGTTTTCATGAAGTCCCCTTTAAAAAATACTTTATGACCTTTGGTTTTTCTAAAAAAGAACTTATTTTATCCCAAGTGTTAAAAAGTTGGATACTTGCTATATACTACATACTCATAATTCTTTTGGTGAATCTAATTTTATTGAACATTCCTGTGACTTTACCAGATTTTCTAACAGTCAATATTTATAATTCGCTTCTTTTAGTAAACATTATAATTATCATGGCTTCTTGTTTTACAATCAGCAGTATGTCATTCTTCGTCTTTAATAAGGTCCATAACTGGATAACATTCGGTACTACCGTTGTTTTACTTTTAGGAATCTTTGCACTCATTGCAAATGATGAGTCATTCATAAACCGAACCTACCCTTTACAACTTCTATCTTATTCAATTGGAATTTTGATTATTGTATCGGTTCTTAGTTCCCTATTCACATGGGTGTTCATGGAAAAGTTTGATGATGTTAAATATTAAAAGGCAAAGGGAGAACGAATATGTTTATAATCAATAATTATCAATCAGTAAAACTATTTAAGAGCCAAGCATTAAATTTAATACTAGAAGACTCCTATATATTGGGAGTATTAGGACCAAATAATTCTGGTAAAACTCACTTTATAGAATCCATTATTTTACGCGAAAGAAAGAGTACAGGAAGTATCAGTTTAAATGGTGAGGAAAACTTTAGAAAAGAGTTAAGTTATATCCCTTCAGAATTTCCTTTTGAGAAACATTTAAAAATTAAACAGATTGAAAAGTTTATGTCTCTAGTGAATGATAACTTTTCTAAAGATACATTTAGAAATTATTTAGATCGTTACGAACTATCAATTAATGAGACAGTAAAAAAATTGTCTTTAGGACAAAAGCAACGCTTAATGATTGCTTTAAGTTTATCAAGTAAAGCCAAACTTATTATTATGGATGAGCCTACTGAGGGGTTAGATCCTTTTATTCTCGATGAGATAATTGATGATTTACGTGAATATGTTATATTAAACAACGCAAATTGCATTGTTATAACCCATCAAACAACAGCTTATGAAGATTTCTTTGATCATATACTTTATATGGAAGATTCTGAGTATGTATTAAATTTAGATTATCCTGATTTTATTAGACAAGCTAACAATTACTTAGAAACAAAGCTAGATAAAATTAGTCTCCATGACTTTGTAAGTCAAAGACAGAAGGAGCAAAAACATGATCCAAATTCGTAATGGAAAACTAAAGCGGGATGACTTTAAGTTAGAAAATATTAATCTTGATATCCTCCCAAACTCATTTAATATCATAGTAGGTAAAAACAGTGCTGGAAAGTCCAGTTTACTATATGCCTTAACTGGTAGTATCTTACTGAGTGAAGGAACACTTCAGAAAGATGATATCCGTATGGCATATGTTGCAAATGATAAAGTCTTTAAAGGTTCTATGGCTGTTTGGAATATCCCAAATGCCATAAAACTACTAGACAAAAACTTTAGCACACCGACTTACAGAAAAATCATACGTAGTTTTAATATTGACGAAAATGATTTTGTGTTGAGCTTAAGTCAAGGACAGCAAAAACTTGTCATGCTGGCTGTTGCACTGGCTCGCGATGTTGATTTATTGCTGCTAGATGAGATTAATTTAAATATCGACTCTCGAAATGAACAACATATTGTTAAACTATTAGAAGACTTTGTTTCACAAAGACAAAAATCAGTCATCGTTTCTACAAATAAACTTGATACATTTGAAGCGTTAGCTGATCAGCTCATATACATAAAGAATGGCGGTATTTCTTTTCAGGGTAATATTGAGCAACTTAAGAATCAATATACGATTTTTAATGGAGAGAAAGATGCCATTATGAATCAAAATGAGATCGTATCTTTGCGAGTTTCAAGATATAACACAGAGTTTTTGCTAAAAGATTCAGCACAGGGTAGTCCTGCCTCAGTATTTGATATATTGAGTCTATTAGAAAGAGAGGTTTAACTATGAACACTTTTAAGATTAGAAACTCCAGTTATGGTTTACCTTTTAAATTCTTACTGTATGGATTTGTAGAGCTTGTAGCTTACATATCTTTATCATCCTATAACAAGTCCCCTTTGTACATTACATTTTCGAGCTTTGCTATTTATCAGCTCCTAACATACTTTTGGGCATTTCAGAGTCAATATGATGGTGACAAATTCAATATGTTCTTGAGTTATGGATTCACTCGTAAAGATATCCTTATACAGACAATTCGCTCCATGTTAACTTACTTCCTGATTCATAATTTATTTATGCTACTGATGATTTCACTTGAATTTACTCTAATGAATGCTGTAATCATTTTGTTAGTAAAGTTTGTTGATTACGTACTGTTAATGCCTTTATTTATATATATGTTATTTACGAAAAACTATTATCTAATTATCATACGTTTTATTATTGGACTGATATTAGGAAATTTCGTACCCAATGTATTAATAGATTTAGTATTTGCACTATTAATTGGTATTAGGCTGCATAAAGTAATATTCATCGACAATTTGGTCTAGGAGGATATGATGAAAAAAATAATAATGATTCTATTGTTACTTACCTTAACTGCTTGTGACAATCAAACTTTTATCAGTGATAAATATAGAGGGACAAAGACAGTTCTATGCGAAAACGAGTATGATTCAGACTTTGAAATCTATTCAAACTATCAAACGCAATTTAAAATTACTGCATTCGACAACTATATTACAAGTTTAGTATCGACCGACAGGTATGAGTTCTCTACAAATCGTTCAAAACAAGAATTAACTCAGTACAATTTGAATACAGCCGATGAGATATTCACATATCTAAAAAGATTTGAATATAATAATCATGATGACTTTAATATCAACTATACCCTTGAAGATGATGTCATGATTATTAGAAGTGAGAAGATTATTCCTTCAAGAAAAGACGGGTTCTTCGGCCTTATCGTTCCTGAATCGAATGCATTATCAGAATTTATGGAAGATGATTTCCAACAAATAGTTTATAATTGTGAAATTAAATAGGAGCATTCGCTCCTTTTTCTATTTTAGATTTATGTTAGAATAATACATATAAAAGAGGTATAAATATGATACAAAGAATTAAGAATATATATCGTGATGCGTTCACTATTTTAAAAGAAGATTTTCTTTACTATATTGGGATCCTTGTAGTCGCAAGACTTATTTCACTTTGGGCAATTGAGCTAGTGAGTAAAAAAATGTTTTCTTTTACATTGTCTTTATCAGGACTTGTTTCCATCAACAGCGATAACTTATCGACAGTATTAACCCATCCAGTACTAATATTATTACTCGTGATAGTCTTATTTAGTGTGGGGTTCTTTATGTTATTAGAGAATGCTATCATTTTAAACTATGCAAATCGCTTCTATACAACGGGAAAGATAAGTTTTAAGAAGATTGTATCAATAGTCTTCAGTCCTTATAGTATCTTATTTATACTCTATCTCATTTTAATTTTACCTAATGTTGGTTTTGGCATGTCCGCATCTTACCTAAGTAATTTTAAAATTCCTCGCTTCATTATAGATGCAATATATGAACAAGATTGGATGACTTATGCTTATTTCGTTGTCTTTATAATGGCTTTCTTTTTAAACCTGTATCTCTACTATTTACCAGCTGTGTTCTTACTTGAAGAAGATATTGGTTTTATTGAAGCTTGTAAAAAAAGTATAAAAATGGTCAAGGGAGAACTATTTGAGGTTGTCATATTCAAACTTACTTTAGCTGTATCAGTCTTTATTTTCGCAGCATTTGTTTATGGTCTCTCGTTTGGTGTAGTTTCATTGGCAGCGCGTTTTAACTTCCCTTTCCTATCGATTTTGACTGCCATCGCAACATCACTTTTCTTCCTATCTACGCTTATAGCTATCAGCTTACAAACTGTGCTTCAACATCTAAGTTTACTCTCACGTTATCATAAGAACTTAAATGATCCGATTTTAACACCTAAAAATTCAAACTCAACAAAGTTCTATAAAGATTTATTATGGGTTACATGTATTGTAATATTTGGATTTGGTATTATGACTGCTTATACATATCAAGATAATATCATCACCAATAGAACAGCCCTGATCGCATCACACCGTGGTGATACATCACGCGCCATTGAGAATACAATAGAATCATTAAGATTTGCCAATGAGCTGGGAGCCGATCTTGTTGAACTGGATATTCAAAAAACTAAGGATGATGTGATTGTGGTATTTCATGATGATAATTTATCTAGATTAAGTAACACAAAATCCAGGGTTGATGAAATGACTTGGAATGAAATACAAAAGAGAACTTTATCCAATGGCAAATTCAAATCTACTATCCCTGATTTTGACACATACTTAAAAGAATCAAAAGCATTAAATCAGGAATTACTTCTAGAATTAAAAGCAATTAGAGGTGATGTTGATGCTTTTGTCCATGACACGATGGCTTTAATTGATAAGTACGAGTATCGAGAGCACATCATCATCCAGTCTTTAGATAAAAAGATCGTAGAGAGTATGAAGAAGCATTACCCAGAAATGAAGGTTGGATTCATACTTGGATTTAATGTAGGTGGATTTGAAGAGATTGGAGCAGACTTTTATTCAGTAGAAGACAGCTCTATAAAGAAAAATACAATCCAAAATCTTACCAAACGCAACAAAGGTCTATATGTATGGACCGTGAATACAAAAGATAGAATGAACCATTATTTCGATGCGGATGTGAATGGTATTATTACTGACAATGTACCCCTCGCCTTAGAAGAAAGGGAGCGTGTTCCTGATACAAGTTTGGTTACTAAGATTTGGGATATCGTTTTGAAATAAAAAATTGCTTTGCATAGAAATCATTTCAATCTCTTGCAAAGCAATTTTTTTATTATTGATTAATATAAGCCATGATTAAGTTATAAGTATTTTCTAATGCTTTAACATGGGTTCTTTCCATACCGTGTGAGTTTGCAACACCTGGTCCAATTAGTGCTGCTTTAATATTAGCACCCCCTCTTAAAGCTGCTGATGCATCCGATCCATACATTGGATAGATATCAACGGCATAATCGAGTTTTCCTTCTTTAGCATGATTGATAAGACTTGTTGTCATATCATAATCATAAGGCCCACTGGAGTCTTTGGCACAGATTGAGACATCTAACTCAGTACATGATAGATTATCCCCTATCGCACCCATATCAACTGCAAGCATCTCTGTAATGTCTTTTGGGATGTATGCTGCGCCGTGGCCAACTTCTTCATATACTGTGAAGATGAATTTTAGCGTTGTTTTCATTTTTACTTCTTTAATATCTTTTAGAACTTGCATCAATATCGCAACACTGGCTTTATCATCCAAGAATCGTGATTTAATATAGCCTGATTCTGTTACTTCAAATTTAGGATTATAGGCAATAATATCACCGTTTTGAATACCAAGCGCTAATACATCTTCTTTAGATTTAACATTCTCATCAATCACAACACGTAAATTATCGATATCTCGTGCTTTTGTGGATGCATCTTTATAAACATGAATTGAGTTTGACGTGGATAAGATGGTTCCTGTATAGACTTTATTATCTCTTGTAATGATATCACAGTACTCGCCATCTAATGTCGGTGTTAAAGGTCCGCCAAGCATTGTCATGGATAAGGTTCCATCTGCGTTGATTGCTCTTACCATAAGACCCAACGTGTCCACATGGGCACTTAATGCGCGTGCATCTTTAGATTCACCTGGTACTGTAACAATTAAGTTTCCTTTGGGGGTAATTTCACTTTCATATCCTAAGGGTTCAATCGTCTTTACTAGATAATCAATGGCTTCTCTTGTGTATCCTGATGGACTGTTAATATTTACTAGATTTTCCAGATTTGATAATATTTCATTTTTGTTAAACATATTTATCCTTCTTTCTTTACTCAATATATCATACCAAACTAGCGTCTAAAACGCGATACTACATAAAAAAAACTAGCAATAAACTTGCTAGTTAATTATTATCCTAATGCAACATCCAATATCATCATGATTGTAAAACCAACCAAACATCCAATTGTAGCAATATCTGATCTGGTATTGTCATTTCCTTGATGTGCTTCAGGAATGAGTTCCTCTACAACAACATAAATCATGGCTCCTGCTGCAAATGCTAAAGCAAAGGGTAAGATCGGTTGCATATGCACTACAGCATAAGCTCCCAGCACCCCTGCAAAGGGCTCTACAATCCCTGAAGCTTGTCCATAGAAGAATGCCTTACTGCGTGACATCCCTTCTCTTCTAAGCGGTATAGACACAGCCGCACCTTCCGGAAAGTTTTGAAGTCCAATTCCGATTGCCAGTGCTACTGCACCGATTGTTGTTGCAGTTGGCATCCCCAGTGCTGCTGCTCCAAAGGCTACCCCTACTGCAAGTCCTTCGGGAATATTATGTAATGTAATCGCCAATACAAGAAGTACTGAGCGTTCCCAGGATGTTTCAATACCTTCTGCATCTGCTGTCTTTTGACCCATATGCAAGTGAGGTATTAATTTATCAGCTGCGAATAGAAATGCGCCCCCACTTAGAAATCCAAGTGCAGCCATGAGTACTTTATTTTGACCCAAGCCTTCTGCCATTTCAATTGCTGGATCCAGTAATGACCAAAAACTTGCGGCAATCATAACCCCTGCTGCAAAACCTAGCATGGCATTTAAGACATTCTTGTTAATTTTTTTAAAGAAAAATACTGTTGCTGAACCTAAGGCTGTAACAAACCATGTAAACATGGTCGCAAGAAATGCTTGCAGTACAGGGTTCAATCCCATAAACCAATCCATAATTTCACCTCTCCTAAGAAAGTATACCATAAAATAGGCATATATAACAACATTAATTAGACAAGCCTAATTATCCTTGGCTATTGACTAACTATGTTTGCTTATATATTATACTGTTAAGGTGAAGCATGAAATATTATCTAGAAACTATTAAATCATATTCAACGTTTCAAAAAATACTACTAATCATTTTATCTCTTGGAATACTGTATACACTGGGTGTTGTAAAGTTATTCCCATGGTAATGTTATTTTTTGTATTTTTTTCAGTTGGACTCTCTGAAATTATATTTGAAAATAGCCTGGTAGCACTACCTGTCTTGATTTTTATTATGGCATGCTATCGTACCCACTTAAATCTAAAAACAAACATACTTTCTTTTCTTCTTATTTTCTCTAAAGACAAAAAGATTGATATTATAGGACTGATTTCTTCCATACTTGTTTGTCTGTATATATTTATAACACAAGACTACTTTCTAACTGTGAAGACTCTTATCACTTTTCCATTTGTGCTTATTCTAGTTTATACATTTTTATTTGAAGGTGTTTCTTATGTTGATTAGTATCATAATGACCTTTGTCTTAATCGCTTCTTTAGTGATTAGATATTATGTAAGAAAACAGATAAATACTATATCATTTAATTTAACTGAGTTTAGAGAGTTTATTAAAGGACACATTGGTTTTGATCGGCTTGATTATAATATCGAGTATGCTTACAACATTGATAAAGATACCATAGAAATTATTGATAAGGACTCTTATTCCAATAGTGATAGAATAGATTTTATTCATGAGATCATGCACATTACATACTATAAGCATGCCCGTCATCGTGAAGCACATACTTTTTTTAAAAAAGTATTCTTAAGTTTAATTCCCTTATTCTTTATTATTCTATTAATTAGCGTACCGTATGCTTGGGATCAAAGATACCTTAAGTTTGTTTTCTTCGTGATATGTCTAACTGAAGGATTTATGATTGTTGAGGTCTTACTTGCTGATTTTGTGGCAGCAAGAAAAACAATCAAATACTTTAATAATAAAGACTATACATTGTATATCATAAGTTCTTATATTATTGGAATTTATCAGACATTATTTTTACACGCCATGCTTCTGTTGGTCTTCTATTCATTCATTTTATTATTTACAGTTTAAAAAGAACTTAGCTATGATGATTTTCATAACTAAGTTCTTTTTTTCGTTGATTCTTTTATCGTTCTTTTGGGTAATTGTTTCTTAACTGAATGTAAGTTTTAATTAAGAATACGATAGACATGATCTTCACTACTACTAAAACCAGTGATAGACCTGCTAACAATCCAACTAGAGCCATCGAGTCGATGAGTACAGCTACTATTAATAGTATTACCAATAGTAATGCAAGTGCTTCAGTTGCTATATATAAAATTAGGCCTGTTCTTGATAAGCCTAATTTCTTTAGGGGGTTGTACGCCATAAATGCTAAAACAATTCCTACAAAACCGACAAATGCCTTTATTTCATTTGGTAAGGCCATACCAATTGTTCCAACAAATAATACAATTAAAATATATAGTTTTGCAGTACTTACAAGTTTATTTTCTTCTTGAATTGATAATTTAATCTCTTCCATTTTTATACCTCTATCTGTTTCTATATTCACTTTATCTTAAATAGATTGGTTTTACTTTGAACTTTTGAACTTAACATATTATTATATATATTTTTATAGTTTAATGTGTGTAGTATGTGAACATAAACAAAAAGAGCCATTTTACACTCGGAACCGTTGCTTTATCAATCAATAGGATTCATTCTACAATCATTATTCATTGCATCCTTTTTCAGTCTTGTTGATCTTTATCATCAACTTAACCTAATCCATTTCGATTTAACTTTTGAAAGTTAATTTCTTCAACATTGCCTTTTAGCTTTATCATCCCACTAGCGATCAGTTTCACCTTAAATCTCTTCAATGTGGACTGACTTCAGGTTTTCATCCCTACTGCCTTTATACTAAATCTAACGTGCAACATATAAAATGCTGTTGCATACGCTAAACCTAAGGTTTGATATTGCTATGTGTTATAGCTCTTTTCTAATCTCGGTAGCATTCGTTCTCTTGATGCCTACCTTTGATACATTTATATTATAGTATGTAATCGCTTACTTGTCTAGTTTGATGACTTCTTTTAAACTAAATTATATTTTACGTTATATGCGTAGACTGCCCCAACTAGATTAGCATCATTTAAAAACTCACATGTTGTAAGATCATACTTGTAATCGTAGAGTCTTGTTTTCTCAAGTTTTTCATCAATACGTTTCTTTAATTCTGAGATTAGTGGTTTATGTTGGGTAACACCACCACCTAAGATTATTACTTCAGGATCTGTTGTAAACATAATATTATAGACACCTTGTGCTAGGTAGTCATAAAAGATATTTTCTTCTTCAAGTGCTATCGCATCACCTTCTGCTGCTAACTTAAAGACTTCTTGTCCACTGAATGTATTGGATGGTTTTCCCATACGTCTTGAATAACGTTCTGCCATCTTTACTGCAGTACCACCCATACTGAATGAAGTATCTTTATCAAGCATCATGATACCGAACTCTCCACCAAATAGGTTTCTTCCTTTAACAAGTTTTCTATGTTGAATCACAGCGCCACCAATACCCGTACCCACAACTACAAATAATGCACTGTCTACATCTTTAGCTTTACCTTGCCAAAGTTCCGCAAGGGCCGCTGAGTTTGCGTCATTTTCTAAAGCAACTCTAACTCCAAATATTTCTTCGAGTTCCTTTTGAATGGGAAAATTATGAATATAAGGAATCGCACTGATACCGCCAATGACACCTTTATCTACATCAACACTACCTGGAGCACTGATCGCAACACCATCAACTGTATACTTATCTTTAAATGTATTTAGTACTTCTAACATACTTTCCTTTAATCCATCAAATGTCTTAGGTGTTGGAAAACTTCCTTGGTCTTTTAACCCATCTTCCCAAATACCATATTTAACAGACGTTCCACCCATATCAAAACTTAAAATACTCATTTAAATGTTCCTCCTAATTAACGCCCATCAATAAATGTAAGGGCTCTTATAGTAGTATATCATTATTAGGACCAAATTCATTACAATGTTTGAATAAATTCAAATAAAAAAGAGTAATCAATCTGACTACTCTTTTCAAGTGAATTTATTTATAACTAAACAATCTCTTTAACTCTACCCACTCTACCATCTTCCAACATAACTTTAATACCATGTGGATGTCTTGGTGAGTTGGTAAGAAACCTGGATATCTTACCTTCAGTTAACTTCCCAGATCTTTGATCTTGTTTCTGAACTACCCTAACCTCTTGGCCTATTGATAGTTCCTTCTTTGTGATTTGACTCATGTATTCTCCTTTATGCTAAACTATTTTTCTTATTTATTAATCCACTAAATAATGATAAAAGTTCTCATCTAATGAATTCTCAAGTTTCATATCAATCCTAACAACAGATTGACCATTCTCCATAATTTCATTAACTTCACTACCTGGAATTGGATACATTCTACCTAAGTAATAGAAGTTTTTTTCGTATGTAGAATCATCCTTTTTAATAAAAAGACTCAATTCAATACCACGTTCTTCAGATAAAAGAATGTTCTTAACTTCCTCTGATTCCGTTGTTAGTCTATTTCTAGTATACCATCTGAATGTGTTAGTATTTATCAAACCATCGTTATAAGCGATGCTTTCATCAACATCGACCTTGTGATAGGTAACAAATATTGGACAGTCTCCATCTCTAATAGAGTACCCAAATATAGTTCCTGAGATATCTTGTCCCCATTCAAGGAGTC
>CAYPHX010000016.1:19475-27790 GCA_964410635.1 uncultured Erysipelothrix sp.
TCGTGTTGCATCTCTACGCGTATATAGTTCACCTATAGTAAATCGTTTGTTCCTATTGTATTTACTATTGATTAGAAGTGATGTGTCAATAACATCATTCAAGAATCTTACAAATACTTCATTGCCTAACATTTCCCTCACTTCTTTTGTGAATGAGATAATACCTTCATCGATTTTTATAATTTCAAAAGGAGCATAAGTATTCTTGGTAGAGGAAATATAATAATTCATATTAAACATCGCATAAACTGATTTGAGAGTTTTCTCTGTGTAGACAAGGCCCTTACTAATGTATAGATCTATAAGTTGTTGTTCAGATATGTTTCCTAAGTCTATGAGCTTCCTTAATAATAGTGATTCATGTGATCTTTTTCCATTTAATAATTCTCGTGTTACAAGTTCAAGTACTTTCACATATGTTTCTTTCAAATGATTTTCTTTAATGTTCTTAAAATCACGGTCATAATCCATAACGAAAGTATAGTATGACTTTTTCTTCTCACCCAAGATTACTGGATCTATTGACTTTTGTAAGTAGAAGTCCTTCAAGTATGGGGTTCTACCTATCTTATTTTTAAGATTATTAAACTCATATTTAAGATTTTGAATTGAAGAGAGTTTCGAGACTGCAATTGAATCAAAAATTCTTTCTTTAGCGATTTCTTCAAAGTTCACACTCGATATCCCAGAAATGTAACTTGTGTCTATTGTATTCTTTCTTAAAACATCCTCATTAAGTGAGCTGTCTCCTGATAACGCCTTAGGAATCATATAATTATTTCTATAGTTACCAATAAAATCAATAATCGTAACAAATTCTTTATCTTTATGAAGCCTTAACCCGCGTCCAAGCTGTTGTATAAATATAATACTTGATTGTGTCTCACGAAGCATTATCACCTGATTAACTGAAGGAATATCAATACCTTCATTGAAAATATCAACTGTAACAATGTAATCAAGTTTCCCTGATTCAAGTTTCCTTATTGCAGACTCTCGTTCATCGTGTGAGTTATTTCCAGTTAGATAAGTTGTTTTATATCCACGCTCATTTAAATTATTAGATACTGCCTCCGCTTCATCAACTCTACTTGTAAATAAAAGTCCTTTGACCTTATTTCCTGAATGACCATAGTAATTCATTTTTTCGATTAAATGATCAATTCTTTCATCAGAAGCTAGATAACGTAAATCTTCAACTTCTTCTATATCTCTACCATCTTTAGAATATGCTGTAACGCCAAAATAGTGAAAAGGTGCGATCAGCCTTTCTTCAATAGCTTCCTGAAGTCTAATTTCATATGCAATATTATAATCAAATAGCTCATAAATATTTATGTTATCTGTTCTTTCAGGTGTCGCAGTCATACCTAGCATAAATTTAGGTTTAAAGTATTCAATAACTTTTTTATATGTTTGTGCTCCTGAACGATGAACTTCATCAACCACGATATAATCAAATGTATCTCTTGCGAACTTTAGTAAGTGATCATCTGAGCTTAATGTCTGAATGGTTGTGAATAAATATTTAGCATTATAATCTTTTCTATTTCCTGTTAACATTCCATATTCACTGTCATTGTTTTTTAGAATTCTTTTAAATGATTTTATAGACTCTTTTAGTATTTGTTCTCTATGGACAATAAACAGAAATCTATTCGGCTTGAAGTTTCGTACATCGAAAGCTGAGAGGTATGTCTTCCCTGTTCCAGTAGCTGATATTAACATACCCTTATTTTTTCCGGATTTTCTTACATCCTCAATACCTCTTAAGGCTGCAACTTGCATGTTGTTAGGAATTATTTCAACGGGCTTAGTAGGGTAATCCTCTACTATCATATTATTCGAACCCTCTATAGATGGTGCTTTATATACCGTTCTATAATAATTTATCCATTCCTCTGTTAAGGGTAATGCATTATTCCAAGTTTCAGTTATAGTATCCTTTACTTCGCTAATTATTTCACCTTGTACCAATGAAGAAATCTTTAGGTTCCACTCATGATTTATCTTTAATGCATGAGAAGTTAAGTTAGAACTACCTAGAATTAGAGTTGAATAACCTTCTTGTTCAAAAAGATAACCTTTCGCATGAAAACCTTCTGATTCTGTTACTCGTACCTCCACATTCTGAATTTTTAAGAGTTCCTCATAAATCTTTGGACTATTAAAGTAGAGATAATTAGATGTGATAATTTTTCCACGGATTCCTTTATCGTTTAGGTCACTAAAAATAGTTTTAAGTTCATTTAATCCACTCTCCGTAATAAACGCAATCGAAAATGTAAAAGTATTACACTTTTTTAATTCATTCTGTACCGATTCTAAGACTGTTTGCTTCTTCTTGATGTCGTTTACCAAAAACCTAGTTCGTACAGCCTCATCAACGTTGGTAAGATTATCAATAAATCCTTTGTTTAACGAACTTATTATTCTATTTTCTATACTCATTTATAAACACCCCACTTACTTATATCTGTATTTTTAATTATATTCAGTGTTTCTTCATCTGCAGGTGCCCATTCCAAGGAATCAAGTTCTTCCACAGAGAGCCACTTCATAGCACTATGTTCTTTCAGTATTGGTTCTTCATCCACTAACGTACAATAGAATGTCGATAGAGCCACTTTACCAAAGTCATAGGAATGAACACTTCGCACAATAAAATCATGCACAACAACTTCGCATCCAAGTTCTTCCACTATTTCACGTTTAAGTGCTTCTCTTGGATTTTCTGCCTCTTCAAGCTTTCCTCCTGGAAACTCCCAAAATCCTCCTAATGATTTATTAAGAGGACGTTGTGCTGCAAAAATAAGATTATCACGAACTATAACCGCGCCTGCTACTTCAATTGTCATAGAATATACCACCTTTAACATATGATACCATTCATTACTGACCTTTTCTACTCAACATAAAATATTAAATTATTACTTTTTTTCGAATTTTGTAGTCTTCCAAGTCATATTCTTTGTAATTGTTTCGGTTTCGTAATAATATGTATTTAGCAGGAGGAAATGCACATGAATAAAGTAAACGGAATTCACCATATATCTTCAACTGTGGGTCATGCACAACGTAATGTTGATTTCATGACTTCCTTGTTAGGTTTGAGATTGGTTAAAAACACATTAAATTATGATGATAGACATTTATTTCATTTTTATTTTGGTAATAAAGATGGTAGTACAGGATTAATTACAACATTCCCTTATTCTGATGGTGCTGAAGGCATTGTTGGGGGCGGACAGGTAGCGCGTTCTATCTATGCAGTACCAAAAGGTAGTTTAGACTTTTGGATGGATAGGCTTGAAAGCTTTGGTATCGAGTATGAAGTTGTTGAGTTATTTGGTCAAAACAGAATTAACTTCTCAGACCTTGATGGTTTAGAAATGCAGTTTGTCGAAAGAGATGAAGTCAGTGATTCTGTTTGGGAAACTGAAGCTGTTAAGAAGGATCATGCATTCATAGGAATTCATAGTGCACAGCTTATCTCTATGAGACCTGAAGATACATTAAAGTTATTTACAGATACTTTGGGATATAAGATCAGTGATGAAGATGGTAATCGTACCATTCTAAAAGTACATGATGCTTTAGGTGGCGAAATTGAGTTATCTAAAGAAAAGATTCCTATGGGACGTATGGGTAAAGGAACAGTCCACCATATCGCTTTACATGTGAATGATGAAGACATTGAAAAATGGCGTGAAAAGCTTATTAAGGATGGTTATACTCCAACTGAAGTTAAAGACAGAAATTACTTTAAAGCACTTTACTTTAGAGAACCAGGGGGCATTTTGATTGAGTTATCTACTTCAAGTCCTGGTGTCCTTATGGATGAGAGTATTGATGAGTTGGGAACTAACTTTATTATTCCTAAACACTTCACCCCTAAAACAAATGAAATCATGAATGAAATGATGCCAATATTTATTAGAGATGTAAAAGCATTTACTGATTATGGTTATAGAAACAAAGAAGAATATGACTTACTAGAAAATAAGAAAGAATTAAAAAAGGAAATTTCAGATATCATTAAAACTTCTAAATCAAGAAGTCTTACTGAAGAAGAAGCAGACAAATATAAAGAATTAAAATTAGAGTATTTAAGACTCGGAAGGAACATTAAATAATATGAAAGCATTACAAGGAATACATCACGTTACAGCAATTACAAGTAGCGCACCAAAAATATACGAATTTTATACAAAAGTTTTAGGCATGCGTTTAGTTAAGAAAAACGTAAACCAAGACGATCTCACAACATATCACCTATTCTTTGCGGATGATAGAGGAAATCCTGGAACAGATATGACTTTCTTTGATTTCAAAGGCATTCAAGCACACCAAAAAGGAACCAATGATATTTCACGTACGTCATTTAGAGTACCCAGTGATGCAGCTATTGAATATTGGGTAAAAAGATTTGATCATTATGAGATTGCTCATGAAGATGTAAAAAATGAATTTGGTCACAAAGTACTATACTTCGAAGATTTCGATAAACAACAATACGCTTTAATATCAGATGAGAAGAATGAAGGTATTGGTGCAGGTGAACCATGGCATCACGGACCCGTTCCAGATGAATTTGCGATTGTTGGTTTAGGACCCATTTATCTAAAAGTATCAAGACTTGATCTGATGGATCAAATACTAGTCCATATCATGTTGATGGAGAAAACTTTAGAAGAAAGCAATCTACATCGCTATGAGATGGGTTTAGGTGGCAATGGCGCTGCAGTTATCGTTGACTATGATGTTGATGCACCCCAAGCTTATCAAGGCTTTGGTGGTGTTCACCATGTGGCATTTAGAGTGGATGATAGAGCGCATTTAGATCAGTGGATTAATCACTTTAATAATCTACAACTGGGTAACTCAGGCTTTGTAGAAAGATTCTACTTCCAATCAAACTATATTAGGATTTATCCAAACATCTTATTTGAACTGGCCACAGATGGTCCAGGATTTATTGATGATCAAGAAACATACGAAGAGTTAGGAAGTAAAACAACACTACCACCACACCTGCGTCATCGTAAAGAATATATCGACAAACATCTAAAACACTTTGACTCAACATGGCCAGAGAATGGTGTCGAAAAAGAGTATCTATAAAAGGAGAATTACATATGATTAATGTATTAGAAAAAGGTTCCAACAACAAAGTTATTATTTCACTTCACGGTACAGGTGGACATGCAACACAATTATTCGACATCTCTCGTATGATTGATAAAAATGCGACATTACTGGGTATTGAAGGGGATGTGAATGAGAACGGGATGAATCGTTACTTCGAAAGATTCCCTGATGGAAACTATAACTTAGAGAGCTTAGATCAAAAAACTGAACAACTTTACAACACAATTAAAGAACTCATTACTAAGTATGAACTAGAAGATTTTGATATCTTTCTAATTGGTTACTCAAATGGCGCCAATATGATGGTTAACATCCTTAAAAATCATACACTAAATGTTAAGGGCCACATGATTTTACACCCTGCCATTATGAAGATGAATGTACCTTACCAAAAACAAGCATCTTCAATCTTTATATCAAGCGGATCACAAGATCCTTACTTCTCAATAGAAGCGATGGATGCAATGGAAACAGGCATGAGAGATGCAGGTATGGATACCACAAGCTTTATGAGTGAATTGGGACATCAACTCATTCACGAAGAGATTGAAGCTGCACAGGCTTGGTATCAAAAGACAAATGCATAAGAAAACTCAAAGAGACTTTACAAAACTAGAGCCTGCTTTACAAGCAAAATTACTCAAAGCCAGTATTGTGCCAAGACCCATTGCCTGGATCACAAGTCTTAATGAAGATGACACAATAAATCTAGCTCCTTTCTCTTACTTTAATATGGTTGCGGACAATATACTCATGGTTTCCTTTATACCAACACAAAATGGCTATAAAGATACACTAGATAATATACTGCGTACAAAAGAAGCAGTGATCAATGCATCAACATTAGAGATGATTCATCAAGTTAATGATTCATCAAAAACTTACGAAAAAAATGAAAGCGAAGCAGATCTACTAAACATCAAATTAGTCGACTCACTCAAAATAAAAACACCTTCAGTAGAAGATGCAAAAATAAATTTAGAAGTTAAACTACTTGAGCATATACCCATTACTGATTCTCTTGGAAATAAGAAGAGTGATATGCTTTTACTAGAGGTTATTCATGCTTCATTTGATAAAGACATAATCAATGAAGAGAAGGATTATATTGATATTAGCAAACTAGCACCCATCTCAAGATTGGCAGGACCCGACTTTGGTACAACACAAATAGAAAAGAATGTAAAAAGAATATAAAAGCACATCCAAGATGAGGCGAACCCCAATAGTTGGACAACAACTAAAGAAGGTTCGCTTTTTATATGCGATTAAACCCCATAATAGTCGACAAACGCGCGACTTTGATTCAAAGTTTCAAAAAATATACTCTGGAAACTATGACTTTAATATTGAACCATACACATGTTCATATACTTTATCCAACACATGGCCATCCACTTTATCATCGATATCTAAAAGACTGATATCACCTTTATCAACTGACATTTTCCTAATGGATACCATTACACTATCCCCTGCTTCTATTGCAATAAAGTAGTAATGGATGTTTTTCTGATATTCCCATATATGGGTTGTGTATGTGTCTTTTAGATCTTTTGCAGGCAGTTTACTTAGAAATACTCCTTTATCTTTTTTGTATATCACAAACCAAGATATCTTTCTTGATATATTTTCATCATAGGCTGAAGTCGGTTCATTCTGTAATAATTTAATCTTCTTATCTTTAAAATATTTATGATGCAATAGTGAAATAAGTCCCTTATCATCTAATCTAGATAAGTCTTCTTCTATGTAGTTATTATTTATCTTTACAAATTTTGTGATGATGAGTGAGTGTGTGTCATTAGAAAAATCTTGGATATCATAATATGCATCATCTATAAAAATAAACTTTGAGGCATTAATATCTTCCACTTCCGTTTGCATCATTTCCATTAGATCAACATGTCCATCGCACTGTATCAACACCAGCTTATAAAGCCTCTTTTAAGTTCTCCATTAATCATTCTTTCTCTTCTCACTAAAATCACCCCTTTAATTTAAGAACTGTTTTCTAAACTTAAGTTATCACATGACTTTCATGACTGTCAAATATTATTTATTGTTGAAATTTGGGCATTATGTTTTGCCCTAACAAGTATATTTTTACAACTTAATTTTGTAAATAAAAACAAGCTATAACCCTTTAATTAGTGGATTATAGCTTGTTTAGTTTTCAATACTTTATAGTTGCTTTTTATAGTTATCAGCAGCGCTCCATTATGTGAATTAATTGAATCTATTAATCCGGATTGTTTTCTATAAGTTTTATGACACTTTTTATCTCATTATTATTGATAATAATATTGTTTATACCTGATCTTTTGTTTTTGTATTCTATTTCAGTAAAGAAGTTATCAGTAGAGACTATTGTACCTTTAATCTGATTTTTCATTCCCATATAGAAAATATGCCTTTCGTCTAAGTTAATATGACATTCACATCCAACCAGTCTTTGTATTTGTGGCAAAACTTTGTTTTCTGTTTCTTCTTCAATTATTGTGTTATTTGATTTAAGAAACTTAAGCACCATTAATCCACACATTAATAATAGTAAAAATAGCAGCAAGGCAAAAGGTTCCATCTTATAAATCCCCTCTTTCTATACTTAAAATATCACTGTAGAAAAGTGTTCTTTCTATTGTTTTATTCTTATCTTGATACTGAATGGTCAGTCCATCTTCAATCACGTCAATAATCTGGGCCTTTTCTATACTAAAAGGTGTGACAGAAAATGTTTCACTTAAAGAAGAAATATTAATCCTAACTGTACTACCAACTAAGCTTCTTAAGACTTTACTTGATGTTTCTGTCTTTTTCCCTACCAAACTATCAATGGAAGAATCGAAGAGTATTGCAAGCTCTACAGCTTTATCTAAACTTGGATAAGCTGATCCATTTTCCCAGTTAGAGATTGTTTGACGAGAAACCTGCATTTTATCAGCCAGTTCTTCCTGTGAGTAATTTAGTTCTTTTCTTTTCTTGAATATATTATTGCTAAATGTTTTCATACTTACCTCCCAGTCTTATCTTATATTCTGTCTTTTGTATATTCTACCAAATGTAATGTACATTTGCGCAAGTTACCTTAACATTTCCAGTTTAAGTAAAGAAAAGCTTAACTTCCTTTGAAATTAAGCCTGTTTTATATTGAGTACCATGAC
>CAYPHX010000017.1:0-27008 GCA_964410635.1 uncultured Erysipelothrix sp.
TGGTTAGAAACTATTCTTGTTTTCCAACTAAATTCATTATAACGTTATGCATTACAAATGTAAAGGCTTTCTATACCTATAATTAACGAAACATGAAAAAAAGAAGGTGTGTTACCTTCTTACAAATATCATTTGAGCCGCTCTGGAGCTTATTTCAGAGACTTTTCCTTCAATCTCTAAAAGTACACTATTATCAAAATTATTAATCTCTTTTATGGTAAATATGTCATGAATCTTAATATTCTTGTCAGATAAGTACTGAAGTAAGAGTGCATCATCTTCAATTATATGAACTGAACTTTTATCGCCAACCTTCAGTTCACTTAGACGCATCACACTTCCAAAGTTCTCTTCAATCCCATTTCCATAGATTACTTTTCCATGGGGACAAAACTCGGGTCGATCCAAGTACTTGTTCAATCTTTCCATCAGCTCATTAGATGTAGCATGTTCAAGTGCATCCGCATCCTCATGCACCTCATCCCAGGTATAGTCCAGTTTTTCAATTAGGAACACTTCCCAGAGTCTGTGTTTTTTCAATAAGCGCTGCGTTACTTCAATTCCTTTGGCACTTAACTTGAATCCGTAGGCTTCATCTTTCGATAATAGTTCTAGTTTTGTAAGTTTCCCCAACATATCTGATGCTGAAGGGGCTGCAACTGACATCTTTTCTGCAATCATTTTGTTGCTTAGATGATTGCCTTTTAAATTTTCTAAATAAATTACTTTTAAGTAATCTTCCTGATTACTACTAATTTTTCTCATATTAACACCTCTTATAGTTAAATCCTACTTATAGAATCTATATGACTCATACATGCTATAAATATTCACCTATTCTTATTATATCATTTCTTACACTAATTCCATAAAACGTGAGTATCACATGAAACCTATAACAATGAAACCAAGAGTATGATAAAATATTCTTTTATCAAGGAGATACTATGAAAAAATTACTAATCATTATATTATTGGTTTTTGTATATTTGACACTAACAGTACTGCCTTATATCAAACCAAAATCAATCACAAAAGAAAAACAAGAAGAAATTCTAGATGCATTAAATCACGCACAATTCAAAGATGAATATATAACACTCATTACTGACCCTGAAGAAGCACTCGATATACGTATTGTGATGATTCAAGAAGCTAAAGAGTCTATTGATATGTCATACTATATTATACAAACAGGTGACACTTCTGATAAAGTCCTATCTGAGCTTATCAAAGCATCCAATCGTGGCGTAAAAGTTCGCGTTATAGTTGATGGCAAGATTGGCGGCTTAGGAGGTAGTGTTGGTAAAGCTTTAGCCCAACACAACATTGAGGTCTACCTTTTTAACCCTGTTAATCTTCTAAAGCCAGGCAACCTACAAGCTGTGCACCATGAGAAATATTTAAATGTCGATAATAAGTATAATCTTATCGGGGGAAGAAACATTGGCGATAGATATTTCTTAAGTCCAAAAGAAGGTTTAGAAACAGTGAGTGACCTGGATGTCTTCATCCACCAAAACGGAGCAGTATCAAGTTTCAATCAATCTTTAACTAAATACACAAATAAATTTTTAGATAACGCCCCTATAAAACGCGTTAAACCAAAAGATAATAAAGTTTCTAAGAAACTCTTAACAATCGATAACCCTGTAAGCGATCTTAAACCTTATATAGATAGAAGTTATGAAGCAAACAGTATGGTCTTCATCACAAATCCATTTCAATCTAAAGATACAAGACCTGTAATTCCTTTTGTATTTAGTGAACTTGCTAAAAACAGTAAAGAGATTATGATTCAAACACCCTACTTAACAGCACACCAAGATACATTAGACTTACTTAATAACAAGGATAAGAAAATCACACTTGTGACAAACTCAGTATCATCCAGTATCAACTATCCAGCATTCTCTAATTACTATGTAAATAAGAAGAAATTCATTGATGCGGGAATCAATATCTTTGAGTACCAGTCTACTGGTTTACAATCACTTCATACAAAGGCATATATCTTTGATGATTATGTTTCAATTGGATCTTTCAACTTAGATGATCGCAGCTTCTTTATTAATACAGAGAAGATGCTCTTAATTGATTCACCAGAAATTAAAGAAGAACTGGTCGCTAACTTAACAAAAGAGTTAGAACAAACTTATCAAGTTTCTGGGAAAGATGAGAATATAGGACTTGATCAACCACATAAAGTATCAATATTTAAAAAAGCCCTGATGTGGATCAGCGGCTTATTCTCAACATTATTTGAATTCTTAGTATAAAAGAAATAGTGGAACCGTTAATAGGCTCCACTATTTTTATAACTTATGAATAAAGTTTAAGATTTGATTTAACACAATTCCAAAGATTGCTGCAAGACTCATCCCACTTAATGCAACTTGAGATGTGATTTGAATGGATGCACCACCCAAACCAATCACTAACATTGTCGCAACGATAACCAAGTTTTTGATATCACTTAAGTCTGTTTTATCTTGAATTAGTACCTTAACACCATTCGAAGCAATCAGTCCGTATAAGATTATAGTCATACCACCAATTACTGCCCAAGGAATACTTGAGATAAAAGCTTGAACATAGCCTAAGAAACCCAGTCCAATCGCAATGATTGCTGCTAAACCAATTACATAGACTGAACCTACACGAGTCATCGCAACAACACCAGTGTTTTCACCGTATGTTGTGTTTGCAGGACCACCTAAGGCTGCTGATACGAATGTAGCAACTCCATCACCTAAGATTGTTCTATTCAAACCTGGTTCTTCTAAGAAGTCTCTATCGACAATCTCGCCCAGTACAATATGGTCTCCAATATGTTCTGCAATGGTTACAAGTGCCAGTGGCGCAAATGCTGCAACTGCACTAAAATCCAATGCATATGTTCCAATGATTTTAAAGTTTGGAACTTGGAAGAATGAGTATCCTGTAAATACTTCGGATAAGTTGATAATACCAAACGCAACTGATGTCGCATAACCCACGAAGATTGCAATTAGAAATGGCACAATCTTAAAGAAGCCTTTTCCCTTCATGGAAACAAGTACGACTGTAAAGAATGTTACAAGTGCAATAACTGGCACTTTCCAAGCAGCACCTGCTACACCAATATACTTCCCTTGTTCTAATAGGATATCAATTCCCATGAGTCCTGTTTCAGTTACCGCTGTTGGTGCCAATGACAATCCAATAATCATGATCATTGGGCCCACTACAACCGGTGGCAAGAGTTTCTTAATCCAACCTGATCCAGTAAAGCTAATAACAATCGCAATAACAACGTAAATGACACCTACAACCATTAAACCTGTGTATGCACTTGCTGCCCCACCTGTTGATGCAATTGCAGTTGCTATACTACCAATATACGCAAAGCTACTTCCTAAATATATAGGAACTTTTCCTTTTGTACAGATAAGATAAATCAGTGTTCCAATACCACTGGCTGTCAGTGCAACACCCACATCCAATCCAGTTAAGATAGGAACTAATACTGTTGCTCCAAACATTGCGAATACGTGCTGGATACTCAGAATGAACCATTCAACCTTCGTTTTTGGTTTCTCGTGAATATCAATAAGTAAAAATTTCTCTTTCATATACCCTCCTACAGTAAGGTTCCTTATAAAAAAAAGACGCAAGTGCGCCTTTAAGTTTATGGGTATGCTAGAAAATTGCGTACCTTGTCGTGCTCTCTGTCACAACTTAAAGGACCTATACTACAAATTATCTTATCACAAAGTTTTCACTTTGTATAGTTTTTTATTTTCTTTGAGCAAGGCTTGCGAAAGTACCTCAATCATCCTAAAATTAATGTAAGGAGAGTTAATATGAGAATCGCAATAATTGGTAATGGAATGATCGGCGCAACATGCGCATATTACTTATCACAAGATAAGGATATAACAATAGATATTTATGATGATGGCATCCTATCAGGCACAACCGCTGCTGTAGGGATTGTATCACCATGGGTAACACAAAGAAGAAACAAAGCATGGTACCACTTAGTTAAAGAAGGTGCCGATTTCTATACAAAGCTCTTCAAAGATTTAAATGACACATCTTTCAAAGAAGATACAGGTGTCATTATCATGCACCCTAAACAGCACGATAAACTCTTAAATCTCGCACAAAAACGCCTACTAGAATCCCCCATCATGAAATCAGTTAAAGAAATCACTTCACACCCTGATATACCAGAAAACTTTAAGTTTGATAAAGGTATCTATATAGAAGGCGCATTTAGAGTTGATGGTAAAATTTACTTAGATGTCTTAAAAACACAGACTAAAAATATCAATACATCCAACACTACAGCACAACTTAAAGACATCTTAAATCAAGACTACGATAAAATCTTAGTTGCATGTGGTGGAAGAACACAAGAGATTCTTGATGATATTAATATTAAACTGGATCACTATGCTCAAAAAGGCATGCTAATTGAATTACCTTACAAAGAAAACAATTCACCCATTTTAATGCCACAAGGTGAGATAGACTTTCTATTTAAGCATGATGCTCTGGTGATAGGAGCATCACATGAAAAAGAATATCCACATACAGACTTTGATCAAAATATATTCGATTCACTTGTTTCAAAAGCAGAAGAGTTTATGCCACTGGATACCAGTGATTATACATATAGAATCGGACTGCGCTCCCATAACTCTAAGAATTTACCTTTCTTTGGTAACTTTAAGTCACACCCAAATCTTTACTGTGCCGCAGGCCTAGGCTCATCAGGTATTAGTAGTGGACCCTATATTGGTTATTTGCTAGCCCAACACTTTATCCACGGCACTAAATTAGATGATATCTACTCAGTCAATCAATTCGTAATAGATTAAGAAAACTCCGAAGTATCTTCACTTCGGAGTTCTTTTTATTTCTTTAAGACACCTATGAGTAAGGTTGATATAATTGTCCCTACAGCTATCGCAACCAAATATAAGAATGGATTGGATACAAGCATGATAACAAAGATGCCACCATGAGGTGCCAGTATCTTGATATTGAGGGCTAATGTTATTGCCGATGCAACTGCACTACCACCCACAAAGCTAATCAACATGACAAATGGATCTGCTGATGCAAAAGGAATCACACCTTCTGTAATGAAGGATAAACCCAGTATCAAGTTTGTAAATCCTGCTTGATTTTGATCAGCTGTAAATTTATTTGGGAAGATTCTAGTTGCAAGAAAGATTGCAAGTGGTGGTACCATACCAGCAGCCATAACACCTGCCATAACACTACTACCACCTGTGGCAACAGTTGAGGCCAGTGTTCCTGTCCCAAAGACATAAGCTGCTTTATTAATAGGTCCACCTAAATCAATGGCCATCATAACACCCACGATAAGACCCAATAGAATTGCATTGGTTCCTGATAGTGATGCGAGAAAGTCATTCATCTTCGTATTTAAAGAACTCATTGGGATATTAAATAACAACATGAGACTGCCTGTAATAAGAACTGCAAGCAGAGGATAAAGTAAAACTGTTCTAATACCTGCAAGTGATTCGGGTAGTTTCGATAGAGACTTCTTAACTTGATTCATTGTATATCCTGCAATAAACCCACCTAATAAAGCGCCCAGAAAACCACTACCTCCAACACTGGCAAGTCCACCTGCTACAAAACCAACAACAAGTCCTGGTCTATCCGCAATACTTAAAGCAATATATCCTGCAAGTACAGGTAACATAAAACTAAAAGCCATGTCGCCAATACTCTTAAGGAAGGCTGCTTGTTTATGGTAGGAACCCAAATGCATCATTTCACTTTGTGGTACTCCCAGTAATTGGTCTACCATAAAAGCCAATGCAATTAGAATACCACCTGAAATAACAAAGGGTAACATATGTGAGACACCACTCATCAGATGTTCATAGATGCTGTTTGTTTTTTCTGTTTTAACTTGAGAATTAGTGTCAGTATAATTAGCAACTTTACCTTCTAAGATAGTATCAATTAATTTATCCGGTGTTTTGATTGCATCAGCTACCGCTACTTTGATTACTTTCTTTTGATTGAAGCGTGCCATTTCCACATGAATGTCAGCAGCAACGATAATCCCTTTCGCATGCTTAATTTCTTCATCAGTTAACTGATTTTCAACACCTGATGAACCGTTGGTTTCAACTTTAATAGTGGTATTCTTTTCTTTTGCGACTTCTTGAAGTTTCTCAGCTGCCATATATGTATGTGCAATTCCTGTTGCACAGGCTGTGACTGCTAAGATATCATATTGGTCATTTTTAATTTCAGTGTTTTCTTTTTCAGTAAATGCTGCAGTAATATCTTCTTTAGATTGCGCTTGATTGAGTTTTTCTATAACTTCTTTTTTCATGAGTTTTGTGGAGAGTTCAGCTAAAATCTCCAAATGGTCATTATTATCACCTTTTGGTGTTGCGATTAGAAAGAAATGATGGACGGGTTGATTGTCCATACTATCAAAATCTAAGCCGTTTTTACTGTGCGCATAAACAACAACTGGAGATGCGATTAACTCACTCATCCCATGAGGTATCGCAATACCATTACCAATCGCCGTTGAAGATACCTTTTCTCTTTCAAGTACAATCTTTGTAAAAGTTGCCTGATCTTTGGCTTTCAAAAGATTGTTGCGTACAAGGCTTTTAATTAAGCTTTCAATGATTTCTGTTTTAGTTCCATCTTGTAGTTCTAAAATCATTAAATCTTCTCTGAGTATATCTTTAAGTTCCATAATATCTTTCCACCTCAATCTGTGGTAATAATGTTTCTATCGTTTCTTTTTTGGCGATATGGTCCGTATAAGCAGTTGCACTGGATGCAGCAATGGCATAACGATAACTTTCTTGAACATCTTTTGTTTTTTCAAAAGCATCAATGAATCCTGCTACCATGGAGTCTCCTGCCCCAACTGAATTTATAAGCTTCCCGTTTGGGATGTTTCCTTTATAGATTGCTGTTTTATTAACAAGAAAAGAACCTTGATTCCCCAGTGAGACGATACAGTTTTGTGCACCCATTTCTATTAACTTTTTAGCATAGAATATGATTTTAGCTTCTGTATCCATTTCTTGTTCAAAGATGAGTTCTAACTCTTCAATGTTTGGCTTCACTAATAATGGATTGTACTGACAAATATCAAGCAACTCCTTTGTCGCAATATCTACCACTAAGACTGCACCTTTTTTAAAGACTTCAGCCGCCAATTGTGTATACCAATCAAGTGGCATCCCTTTGGCAAGACTTCCTGTAATAACTACAATGTCATCACCATCAATTTTATCTATTTGCCTTTGAAGACTTTCAAGATTGACTTGTAGTATGTCTTGTCCAGATCCATTAATTTCTGTTTCAACTTGTCCTTTTATCTTAACGTTAATTCTTGTATTTTGATTTGTATAGAGTGTTGCATTATGGATGTAGGGATAGGCATCTAACTCTTGATTGATAAAGAGTCCTGTTTGTCCACCAACAAATCCAATAAGTGTTGATTCTCTTTGTAGATTATTTAATAGTGTTGCAACATTAATCCCTTTGCCACCCACCTGCATTTTGTCTTGTTTACTTCTATTGGTTTCACCAATTTCAAGTACTGGTACTTCCATATGGTAATCAATGGAAGGATTCAGTGATAGTACATAAATCATAGCATCTCCTTTTTTATCAGACTTGATCACATCATTTGATGAAAAATACGTGCCCTTAGACACGTATATCAAAATCAATATATGCGACTCCCATTTTTTTGTTTGTAATAACTGGAATCTCTTTGCTCGCAAATGTCACATTTGATGCACGGTTGAACTTGGTATTATCAGCCAGCATATATACTTCTTTAGAGCATTCGATTATTTTCTTCTTTACCATAGCTTCATTAATATCAGGTGTCATAAACCCTTGATGAGTATCCACTGCATTGGTGCCCATAAAGGCAATATCGAATCTAAATTGGTCTAAGTACATGATTGTACTGGCTCCAACTGCAGAGAGTGTATTTTCTTTTACGAGTCCACCAACCAAATGCGTTTTCACACCAATTTGTGTGAGTGCTTCAACATGGTGAACACCATGCGTATAAACAATAACATCTTTGTCTTGTAAGTAAGGTATGAGACAGTGTGTTGTCGAACCTGCATCTAGGTAAATTATTTGACCTTCTTTTATATAAGATGATGCATGTTTTGCGATGCGTTGTTTCGCACTTAAGTTTTCAACTGATCTGTTTTGAACACTGACATCTTCCCTTATTAAGTTTAATGCTTCTGCTCCACCATAAACTTTGCGTAGTCTTCCTGCTTCTGACAATTCATTGATATCTCTTCGAATTGTGATCTCTGAAGTCTTTCCAACTTCAGCTAAAATATCAACACGCGCATAACGATGTTCATCAAGGTAAGCGAGTATAGCGTCTTGTCTTTGTTTTTTCAACATAATGATTCCCCCTTATTTCCCCTACATTATACACTAATGCAAACTGATTATGGTATTTACATTTCGCATAAAAAGAAAAAAGTCGGATAAATGACTGTTTTATCCGACTTAATATATATAATTTCGTTTACTCGTGAATCAATCTTGGTTTTACTATCATCACCACTAGAAATGAGACGATTAGTGTACCTGTCATATAAGGTAAATTATATCCTAATGAACCCCATACGATTGCTGACATACTTTCTCCACTTGGGAAAAATAGAACTCCTGCAAGTGAGTGTGCTAAATATCTAATAATATTTGTAATAATAACTCCAACAGGCAATGAAAGCTTATTGAGCTTTATATCTTTAAACACTCCTGTGAATGCATAAGCACCATATGCGACAAAGTAGTCGATGAATACTTGTAAGAAACTTACAAAGTATGGTGGCTTAATTAGAATAAAGCGTGCAAATAATGAGCCCACTGCTACAAGTAGTGCTTTCTTGTATCCTAAATGATAGGCTGCAAGAATCAGGGGTATAACTGAAAAACTTATTTTACCGCCTGCACCACCCTGAAAGATAGGAAATCTACCCATCATCAGTTCTAATACGATATACAATGCAATATACATTGACATATAAACGAGATCTCTGGTTCTCTTCATAAAAAAACACCTCCACATACGAAGGCGCAAGGAAAACGAAACTCCCTACGCTAGCGTTACCTAGATCAGGTGATAAGGGTTCGTGCCATCTGCACATCTCAACCATAATGGTTCCCCTGTTCACATCTATTAGTAAACACTATCACTTAGTTTAAGTCAACAGACTTACTTTGAATAAAGAAAAACTACTTGTGATTGAATCATCAAGTAGTGAATATTTTAAAATAATATGGCGCCAATTACACCTGAGAAAAGCAAAATCAACATTGTATCCATTTTTAAACGCCATGCTACAATCAGCAAAAGTACAAATGGAATTAAGACTGCACCATCAAATGTATTGTTTGGAATGAGTAAGAGTTGAAAGATACTGACTGTTGCTAACATAATCAATGCCGTTGAACTGATACGCAAAGACTTTAAGAACAAATCCCAATACTTCTTTGATTTCGCCTTTTTATATGAACTATATATTAAGACTGTAAGACTTACACCAAATGATGCTGCTGCAACGGTTGCTACCAATGCTCCAAATATCCCTGCAATGTTTAAACCAACAAAGGTTGAGATATTCAAAGTCAAAGGACCGGGGGTCATTTGAGAAATAGTAATCATATCAATGAACTCAGCAGTTGATATCCATCCATGAACTCCAATGACCCGCTCTTGAATTAGCGGGATCGTAGCATAGCCACCACCCAAACTAAAGAGTCCCACATAAAGAAACTCTAAAAATAACTTAATATATATCATATCAATCCACGCTCTTCCATATAATATATGCCAAAGACCGCCATGATATTAAAAATTAAAATAAAAACAACATGGGTTCGCAATACATAATTAAGCACAATTGATGCACACAATAAAAGTATCGCAACTTTATGATCTCTTTTATAAAGTGAGACCACCATATCTTTGACTAAGATTACCATGATGACTGCCACACCAATCTCTAAACCTTTAAAAATACTTTGGATTAAGGCTTGTGTCATAAACGCATCATATACTACCGATGTTATTGAGATAATGAACAATGGTGGCAGTATACTTGCAATAAATGTTACAAACATCATCGAAAGACCACCAATTTCATAAGCGACCCCTGTAGATAAAGAACAGGAGATTGATCCTGGTGATGACTGGGCAATGGCCGCTAAATCTTGAAGTTGACCTTCAGTTAAAACTTGCTTCTCTTCAACAAACTTTTTTCTAAGCATGGGGATTGTAATATAACCACCCCCAAATGAGATAAATGCCAGTCCAATGGTATAAGTAAATATTTCTAAATACGAAACTTTCTTCATATAATCTCTCTTCTTGATACTTTTATATTTTCTTTAAGTATTCTGATTTAATGTAAAGTGTTCCAACACCATCTACCTTACAGAGTACATTCTCATCATGACCTTCACGTAAGCGAATGTTCTTAATGGTTGTACTTTGTTTTAATGTTGGAGCCCCTTTAATCTTAAGGTCTTTGATAACCACAACACTATCACCTTCAACTAAAACGTTACCATTGCTATCTTTAATAGCATTCGCATTTAAGGTTTCTTCATTCCACTCGTAATTACACATTGGGCAAACATAAAGAGTCCCATCTTCGTATGTATATTCTGCCTCACATTTCGGACAATTTGGTAAACTCATATTTTCCTCCTTAGTATGGTTAATACTTGCTATAAAATTATAAAGCTTATTCATACTTTAATCAACTTGAGTCCCAATCATAAGTTTTGATTATAACTCCTTCTTAGGTATAATGGTTGCGGAGGAAATAAATGAATAAATATGAAGCAAGATATGATCGAAATTTAGGAATACGGAGTATTGGTATTCGTGAATGGAAAGATGAAACAGATTATAATCGCTGTGAACCCACCCCGTACCATGCCTTAGATCACTTATTTGAATACTATTCGTTAAACGAAAAGGACAAATTTGTAGATTTTGGTTGTGGTAGAGGGCGTGTTGCCTTTTATACTCACAATAAATTTAATATTGATGTTACAGGAGTAGAAGCATCAGACCCTACATTTGATGAATTACTGATCAACCAAAAGGGATATCAATACAAAAATAAAAATACAGACGCAAATCTGTATTTTGAATATGGCTATGCTGAGAATTATGATATAAAGGATGAAGACAATGTTTTCTATTTCTTTAATCCTTTTTCATTAACAATATTAAAAAAAGTGGTTCGAAACATTAAGTTGTCCTATAAACGTGTACCCCGAACGATTGATATCGTACTTTACTATCCAATACCTGCATATGTACGCTATCTATCCCACACAAAGTTTAAGATGATCAACAAAATTGATGTACCCAATAAAACAGATAAATATCAAAAATTTAGAATTTACCGTCTAGAAAAAACCGATGAGTAAAAAGTAAATAATAGGAACGAAGATTGAAGGAAGCATATTGCCAACTTTGATCTTTTTTATTTCCAGTATGTTAATTGAGATTGCCATAATTAAGACACCACCAACAGCGCTGATTTCTGTAATCAATGCAGGAACCAATAGATGGGCTAAAGATGAAGCAAGAAGTGTCAAGGACCCTTGATAGACAAAGATAGCCCCTGCAGAAAATAAAACACCAATACCCATAGTCGATGCAAAGATAATTGAGGATATACCATCTAACATGGACTTAGCAAATAACATTTCATGATTGTTATGAATACCAGACTCCAGTGACCCTACAATAGCCATGGCACCAACACAATAGATTAAAGAAGAACTCACAAAGGCTGTCGCAATATTAGAGCCTTCTTTTCCGACTTTTCTTTGCAGATATTCACCAAAATTTTCTAGATGTGTCTCGATCTTCATCATTGAACCCAATAAGGTACCAATAACAATTGAAGATATTACAAGCAGTGTATTATCAGATCCAAGAACACTTTGAATACCAATTACTAAAGTAACAAGCCCCAATCCTTGCATAATTGTTTCTTGATAAGATTTCTTTATCCCCTTATTTAATATTAAACCCAGTGTTCCACCTAATAAAACAGCGACTGTATTCACAATTGTTCCTAGCATAGCAAACTCCTTTTAGCTATTATATCAAATGAAGTTCATAAGACCAACACTATGCAATTTATAAGACCAACAGTCAATATTCTTTAACATTTCAAGCCTTTGACTTACAATGGTATTAGGAGGTTATTTATATGACAACTATTAACTATCGTGAACGTGTACTTAAAGTGGACGGTGATACACCTAAAATCAATGAGGATGCACCATTCTTCTCTTTAAAAAACAGTAAAGGTGATACCTTTGATAATAAAAAGATTCAAGGAAAGAAAACAATCATTTCCGTATTCCCTGATATCAACACTTCAGTTTGTGATTTACAAACAAAACGTGCTTATGATTTGTTTAAAGATAGAAACGACATTAATATACTAAACGTTTCAAACAATACAGGTGAAGACTTAGACAAATGGTGCTTACTGCAAGATATCGACATGGAAATGTTAATTGATGAAGATGCAAAATTTGCTCACAACTTTGGTGTTTGGTTACCAGAGCTTGAAAAACTAGCCCGCTCAGTCTTTGTGATTGATGAAAATGGCAAACTTGTTTACTACGAACTGGTTTCGGAAATGACACAAGAACCTGACTTCAACAAAGCACTTGCTTATCTATAATTATATAACTACTTGTTCGCAAGTAGTTTTTCTTTGTGAATGACTATATAAAGCGTACTGAATTTGATAAAATTAAAATAAGGAGATTTGATATAAATGATTAAAGTAGGAATAATTGGATATGGAAACCTTGGAAAAGGTGTCCAACAAGCAATTACAGTTCAAGACGATATGACACTTTTTGGAGTATTCACAAAACGTGATCCTAAAACAGTTGATGCAAAAGGTGCAGCAGTTTATCATATGCGAGAATTAGATAATTTCACTGAAGATATTGATGTTTTAATTCACTGCGGTAGTTCAGAGTTTGACTTACCAACACAAACACCAGAACTGGTAAAGAAATTCAACATTGTCGATAGCTACGACCAACATGCAATTATCAATAAACACATCGCAAATACACACGTCAATGCATTTGATAAAACTGCAATTGTTTCAGTTGGCTGGGATCCAGGATTCTTCTCTGTAAACAAAGCTGTTATTGATGCTATCTTACCCAATGGAGAAACACAAGGATTTTTCGGACCTGGTATTTCACAAGGACCATCCAATGCTGCTTCTAATGTAGAAGGTGTTAAGATTGCGCGAAACTACGCAATACCAAACGAAGATAACATGACAAAGTTTAAAAACTTTGAAGAAACAGATGCTTCATTAAACATCTCAAAAGTATGCTATGTTGTAGCTGAAGAAGGTTATGATAAAGCGAAGATTGAAAAAGACATACTTGCAATTACACATTACTTCACTGGGACAAAGATTGTCTTTATCGATGAAGAGACAATGGAAAAAGAACACTCCCATTGGGCACAAGCAGGACGTTACATCAGACGTGGTTATACTTCAGAAAACACAAAACATGTTATTGACCTATCATTAAAGCTCGATTCTAACCCAGAGTTTACTGCAGCTAACTTAGTCACATATGCAAGAGCTTGTGTGAAAATGAACAGACGTAACGAAACAGGTGCCTTCAGTGCATTGGATATTCGTCCAGTCGACTTATCAAGTAAATCGCGTGATCAATTAATTATCGAAATGCTTTAATTATTATTTTCAATATGTTAGGATATTTCAGGTCGAATCATTACTCTTAATGTCCAGGGCCACTGTAAAGGAGGGTTAATGATGAACCGATTATTTTTAGTATTACTTTTAAGTATGCTACTTACTGCTTGTACTCAAAGTCCTGTTAAACCAGAAAATGAGACAATAGCAAATGACAAAGATGCAAAGCAAAAAGTACAAACTAAACTGAGTCCAGAAGACTTTGTAATATCAACACTTGATTCTTACAACAAGACAGTAACAAAAAGGGACTTTCATGTTGAGAAACAATCTGAAAATAAGTATTTTGTTTTAATTAAAGATTTAAAAACAAATGCAAAACCAGATATTACAAGATTTGTCTTTCTCGAAAAAGACGGCAACTATGAAGCGTTATTTCTTATGGTTGATAACAATGTTGTAATAGATAATTAATTATACACATGGAAGCTAATATTTAGCTTCCATTTTTTTATGACGTTTATTCTCTCAGATTATTTAAACGAAAAATGATGATGAAAAGATGTAACCAACTCGGTTACATCTTTTGATTATCTTATAAATTATTCACTTCTTAATGCTTCAACGGGATCTTTCTTAGCAGCTGATGATGACGGTATAAGTCCTGCAATAAATGCAAGGAACATCGAAATACCAATCAATATTACGGCTGCCTTAATCTCTAGATGGGCAATATTAGGGATATTGAAATATTTCAGTACAAGTGCACTGGCTATAATGGATATAATATAGGTTATACCAATACCAATGATACCTGCAACAAAACCAACAATGAGCGTCTCTGCATTAAAGACACGTCGGATATCTTTCTTGCTGGCACCAATGGCTCTTAGGATTCCAATTTCTTTAATTCTTTCAAGCACTGATACATATGTAATAACACCAATCATGATTGATGATACGATCAGTGAGATTGCTACAAAGGCAATCAATGCATAAGATATCGTATCAATTATTGTTGTAACTGAAGACATCATGGCACCTACAAAGTCAGTATATTTTACGACTTTATCTTCTTGATCTGCTGCATTCATCTTATCGTTATAGTCTTGTAAGAATCCAACAACATTTTCTTTTGTACTAAAGTCTTTTGGATATAGATTAATGGATGTTGGATCATCTAAATCACGATAACCCATCATTTTAAGGTTGGACACACTATCACTTTGAGCCTGTCCTGAAATAGAACGCATAAGATTGAAGAATCCTTCTTCATCCATATTAAACTCAAAGGCACTGGAGAATGCATTCGCATCAATTGATATTGCATTTTCAAATGCTTTAGGAAGTGATGTCATCATATCACCCATTGCGCTTTCAATTTGAGTCGATATAGCTCCTGCTATATTTTCAAATGATGCGGCCATTGTTTGTGTAATAGCTGTGTTGATAACTTCATTGATTTTTACATCTTCACTTAAAATCTTAATTGCAGAAGCAATCTTCTCTTCAACAGCTTCTGATTGTAGATATGTTGTAAAGCTTTCAATCAACTCTTCCATACTTGTAAAATCAGCTGGATCATTATTCTCAAAGTATTCAGTAATGATAGAGTCTATAATCTTAACTATCTCTTCTGTTGGAACAGATAACTGATTTCCAATTGTAGCGGCAAGGGTTTCTAAATCAATCTCTGGCATCTCAATATCATCTAAGTTTAATTCCATATCTGGAACATCAAAGTTTAAAGCACTTTGATCAAATTTAAAAGCGGATTGTAATTTTGATTCATTAATACTGATAAAGTTATTGAAACTGAATGCATCTGTAAATGATTGTGAAGCACCTTCTTCAAATGACTTATTGGTGAATACATTATGATTTGGATTCTCAATTTGTTGTTTAACAATATCATAGGATTCAGCTTGAACTATCATTTCTTTAATTAAATCTTCGGTATAGTAAATACCTGAACTTAACATCGGTGTCTTGGTAGAAGCATTGGCTTGTAATATCCCAACAATTTCTAAATCCATTCCCTTATCAATGACGGATTGCATATACTTTTCATCTTTTGAATTATCCACCCAGACTTTAAAATTCTCATCATAAGTGAATTTTTCTGCAGGTTGGATGACTTTAAATTTCTTTCCAAGAATATCACCATATTTGATATCTTTATGGTTTGAATTCAAAGCGGATACTTCTTCACCATTGGATAGTTTTTCAAACATATCCATTAACTCTTGACGATCTTTTAATCCCAGTGAGTACATTGTAAAATCAGTCATCATGCCATTTTCTAATAAAACAACAACTGCTTCATTCGATGATTTTGGCCAACGCCCTTCAACAACATCATACTGTGATTCAAACAGTTTTGGATCTCCTGGTAAATTATTAAAGGATTGCATCCCTGTAGGAACTGCGCCACCTGCAATCATTTCTAAACCTTCAGGTGGTCCCATGCCAAAGCTTGAGAAGATAACATCTGGATTCACCTGAGCTGTATTAAAGTTTTCATTCTCTAAGTATATTGTTGGTGAGATACCGTACTTATATTGAATACTCTTTACGTAGGGCTCAATTAAGTTTGGATTGGCATCCATATATTGTTTAAGTGATTTTAAGTCGTTTTTATTTTGATGTGAGAACATGGTTGAAATAGAGTTTATCACAGAGACAGAATCTTCTGATTCTCCTTCGGTAAATAAACCATCCATACCCGTCATATAACTTGTAATATCAATACCCGATGTATCAATTGATAAAGGATAGGCAGACATGGTCTCTTGTTCGATACCATCTATATATAAGTTAATACCACTGGCAAGTGCTAAGATTGCAGCAATACCAATAATCCCAATAGATCCAGCAAGTGAAGTAATAAAGGTTCTTGCTTTTTTAGTCATCAAGTTTGATACTGATAAACTAATTGCAGTAAAAAATGACATATTCGTTTTCTTTACTTTGACTTCTTCTTTTAACTCTAATGTATCATCATATGGATTACTATCAGATATGACTTCACCATCTTTTAATTCAATAATACGATTTGTATATTCTCTAGCCAACTCAGGGTTATGGGTAACCATAATAACAAGTCTGTCTTTAGCAATCTCTTGTAAAAGAGCCATAACCTGATCACTTGTCTGAGAATCCAGTGCCCCTGTTGGTTCATCTGCCAGAACAATCTCTGGATTATTAATCAGTGCACGCGCAATCGCAACACGTTGCATCTGTCCACCAGACATTTGTGTTGGTAACTTATAGATGTGATCAACAAGACCCACTTCTTCTAATGCTTTAATCGCACGTTCTTTTCTTTCTTTCTTAGAAACACCACTTAATGTTAATGCAAGCTCAACATTTGATAATACCGTTTGGTGCGGTATTAAGTTATAGGACTGAAACACAAAACCCACACGATTATTGCGATACGTATCCCATGATGATTCTTTATATTCCTTTGTTGAAACACCATCAATGATTAAATCTCCTGAATCATACTGATCCAGACCACCAATAATATTCAACATTGTAGTTTTTCCTGAGCCTGATGCACCCAAGATTGATGTAAATTCATTTGATCTAAATGATATTGAAACCCCGTTTAAGGCGTGTTGAACAAAATCTTTTGTCCGATACGACTTTCTTATGTCTACTAGTTTTAGCATTCTTTCACCCTCTTTCCTATCATTATACAAAAAAGTCAGTACTCTTGCTATGAAGATATCACAAACAAATAAGTGTTCGTATGTGATAACTACTGACAATCTAGTTCATATTTGATACGATTAGATAAAGTTCGGAGGACAATAATGAGAGAGAAAATTGAAACAGTCAAAGAAATTATTTATGAAGCCGGAAACAAAATCCGCATAGCACTCCAAGAAGCATTAGACATAGAATCTAAGGGCGCAAAAGATTGGGTCACCAATATTGATAAGTCTACAGAGAAGTTAATCGTAGATTCGATTCTAAAGAAATATTCTAATGCTTCTTTTTTAACAGAAGAAGATACCGTTGATTTTGAACTATCAAAAGAGTTATGGATTATCGATCCCATTGATGGTACATCCAATATGATTTACCAAAAAGACCATTTTGCAATCTCTGTTGCTTATTATGAAAACAGTATTGCGACATTTGGAATTGTTTATGATGTCATTAGAGATGAAATGTTTTTAGGAATTAGAGATCACGGTGCTTATCTCAACGATATAAAACTTGAGAACTTAGATCCAAATATCGATTTAAACAATAAAATACTCTTAGGTAACATCTTTAGAGAAGATATGTTTGCAGTCAAACCACAAGAAATTTTAGATATTATTCCAGCTTTTAGACATTTAGGTTCAGGTGCCATTGATACGAGTCGTGTTGCGATTGGAAAAGCATCAGCCTATGTTTTCCCTAAAATTAATATCTGGGATGTTGCAGCCGCAACAATTATCTTAAAAGAATTGGGTGGTACATGGATTTATGATGATCATGAAGATGTATTACCACTTACAAAAGGAAGCTTTAAATTTGTAGCTGCATCAAATAAGAGCGTATTAAATCAAATAAAGAACTGGATGTAGTATTTGATTCATAGTATGATATACTGTCTATCGGGAGTTCACATCCCCCCCATAGTGAACTCCCTTTTATAATGTTTAAAAAAAGTATGCATTCAATTGAGTGCATACTTTTTGCTTTACTTAAATAAATCAAGAATTTCATCTTTTGAAAGACTGGAGAAACTACCCGTACTGCCTTCAATAAACATATCGGATAAATTCTTTTTATGCTCTTGCATCTTCAGAATTTTTTCTTCAATAGAATCTTTCATAATTAACTTATAAACTTGAACATCACTTGTTTGTCCAATACGGTGTGTTCTGTCTGTTGCTTGATTTTCTGCTGAGACATTCCACCATGGATCAAAGTGAATCACATTTTGAGCTGAGGTTAAGTTTAATCCAACACCTGCTGCTTTCAGTGACATCAAGAATACTTTTGAATCATCTTCTTGAAATGATGCGACACGCTCTTTCCTTTTTTCTTTATTGGTTGAACCTGTCAACATATGGTATTTAATATTTCTATTTTGAAGCTCTACTTCAATAAGATCTAAGATCGAAGTGAAGGATGAGAATATTAAGACCTTCTCATCATTTTCAACAATGCTATCTACGATTTCTAAACAGCCCTTCATCTTAGAAGATATGTTTGTAATGTTATCGTAAAGCAGTCTTGGATCACAGCACATCTGGCGTAATTCACCCAGTATCTTGAGAATAGAAAGCTTATTTGGATTGTCCATACCGAGTATTTCACTGACTGCTTCATTACCTTGTGCAAGTTTGGCAAGATATAAATCATTTTCTTCTTCACTGAAGTTAAAGCTAATAATCTTTTCAGTTTTTCCCGGTAAGTCTTTAAGTACTTCTTGTTTCGTACGTCTTAGAATGAAAGGTTCAATTAAATTTCTTAATCTCACTTGTGCATCTTCATCTTGATCAATCACAATGGGTCTTTCATAATTTGATCTAAATGCTGTATAAGTATAAAGATATCCTGGCATTAGAAAGTCAAAAATACTCCATAGTTCTGAAAGTCTATTTTCAATGGGTGTACCACTGAGTGCGACTCTGTTTTGACTCTTTAATTTTTTCACAGAGCGTGCTGCAAGGGTATTATGATTTTTAATATACTGTGCTTCATCAATGACGACTGTATCAAATTCAATCGCATCATAAAGTTCAATATCTGATTTCAAGTAGTCATAAGTTGTAATCACAAGATCATACTTGCTGAGTGTTTTAATATCTTCTGCTCTTTTATCTTTAGGTCCATAAATACATATATGATTTAAACCAGAGTTAAACTTTTTAAGTTCATCTTCCCAGTTAAATAGAAGTGAGGCAGGACAAACAACAATCGATGGTTTATCATGCTTCTTATTTTCTAACAGGGCAATGATCTGTATCGTTTTTCCAAGTCCCATATCATCTGCCAAGATCCCGTTAAAGCCATATGTTTCAAGTAGACTGAGCCATTTGACACCATAACGTTGGTAATCTTTTAGGATCGGTTCAAACTTTTCATTAATCTTAACTTCATCAATCTTATGTTCTTTAAATTGATCATTGAAATGCATCACAGTTTGATCTAGGTGTGCTGTGATTGCTTCATAGTTTTCCGTATTACCTTCTAACTGGAAACTTCTAAATAATGGAAGTGTTTGAACTTCCTCTAAGTCTTTTGGTTTGAGTTGTAATGTTTGAACTAGATTATCTAGCTCTTCCATATCTTTAGAGGCAAGGTTAATTACTTCGCCACTTGAGAGTCTATGGAAACTTTTCTTTCTGCGATACATTGTGAGTAGCTCTGCTAAATCCTTATTAGAGACATTCATACTCTCAATATCCACATCTAAAAGATTGTTGTTGATGGAGATACCAACTTGTAATTTTAAGTTGGTTGGTCTATTAACATTTTTTAAACTGTCACTGGCGAATACATCACAATATTGATGTAGGTAGATTAAACCTTTGTCTAAGAAATCAAAAGTCTTATCCTCATATAAGGACATTTCAATTTGATTTTCTTTACTTAATTCACCCAGCGCCAACATCGTATCTCTTACCATAATCGCATCTTGATCATAGTACTGAATACTCTCTTCACTAAAGCCATCTACCTTACCGATGGATTCAACTTCAAGGACCATCTTTGAAACAAGTAGATCGTCTTCAACATCTAAAAACAGACTGATGTTTACAAGTGCTGGTTTATGTTCTTCGTAGTTTCTTTTAACGGATAAGTCATCGCGTAAGTAGACTTCTAATAAGTCGAGTGCTTTTTTGTCTACAACCATGAATCCTTCATTAAAGATATGCGTCATCACTTTTTGTATTTGAGGATTCAGCGTTTTATACTGCACAAAGTCTTGTGCACTGACACTGTAGAAGTACTCCTTTGACATAATATATGCCAACTCATCGTCGTTGTTTATCATATACGTATCATCATCCAATTTATCTATAATAAGATTGGATTCAATCAGTTCAGTTTTTAATTCTAAATTTGTACGATCAGGACTGACTTTTGATAACATTTCAAACAAAGTATCAAAGGATTCATCATGAATATTGATGTAACGTGTTGTTGTGCGATTACCCATCAGCTTTCTTAAATCATCAAAGGTGGCACGTGTCATATCATCAAAAGCATCTTCATGATGAGCTAAGTTCAAATACTTTCCATATTTCACAGTGTTTTCCTGGGAAATATCTTCAAAGAAGTCGCGTATGTTTTTTACAACATACATGCGATCATCACCAATCTTTAAACCTAGGCGATAATAATCTTTCTCAATGTATCCTGAATGGTAAGTGTATTCATACTCTTGTTCATAGGTCAGTTCATACTCTAGCTTATATTGTTTTGTGCCAAGCTCTTTTAAAATACCGGATTGATTAATTGTTTTAAAACTATCAATCAGACTGGCACCGCTTTGTTTCATCTTGTCATAATAACTGTCCGTTTTGACAGATTTTGTACTGGATTCTTTTTGGTACTTATCTTTATTTTTAATAAAGTTATCATAGTTGAAAGACCCATCAAATGGACCATAATCAAGATAAAGATATAAGGCGACAATTACGTGTCCACACACACTATCGCGTTCATGGTATTTACACCCACAAGTTGTGCTATGTACTTCTTCATCTACTATTCTAATACCACAGGTACTTAGTTTTCCAAATGAAGAAAATGTTGCATACATATCAACACCATTTCGAGTGTCATCAACGCCTAAATAAACAAGACTATCCAATGTTTCATAATTCTCTTTGGCCCAATCTAGATTTGACTTTGATTGGGTTAAACTTTCAATATCGTGTAAATTCATAAATTGCCTCCTTGTCATTCTATTATTATAACAAAGATTCTTGTTTTATTGTGTCTTAACAAGAAAAAAACCAGAGCGTTCTCTGGTTTAGTATACTTTTGTTTCACTAAAGGATAGTTCTTCTATCTCAATACCCTCAGTTTCAAAGACTACAATTTCATTATAGCCTACATTCCAAAGTGATTTTGGAGCATATAGGTATTGTGTTGGCCCAACATTCCAGTAGCGCCCAAGGTTAAATCCATTCAGTAAGATAACACCTTTTCCATACTTACTGACATCAATGTATGTATTGAATGTTTCTTCTGTATTTAATTCAAACTTGTAGAATGAAGGTGTTTTGTGATCAAAACTTTCTTCATAATTAATAAAACTCAAATCTTCAAAATCTAAACTGTAGTGGTTCCAATGTGACATGTAGTGAATGTCTTCAACAACACCACCCAAAATTCCTTTATTTTGTGTATGTGCTACAACTTTAGGTCCATAGTTATTACGGCCTTTATTTTCATATAATATTTTTAAACTGTTTTCTTCAAGTTCTAAGTCAAAACTGATGTTGTCTCCAATTGTAGTTTGGTATTGGCTTTCAATAAAGTTATCATTAACAAATACTTGAACTCTATCACTAGCATCTACAATTTTAAACTTTTCAACTGTTCTTTTATGCTTCATCTTTGATTCATAAAGAATATAACCATGATTTTGATTTAACTTTTCCATTGGTAAAGTAATATCACTATACTTAAATTCCATATTCTTTAGATTCGAGAATAATGAAGTCTTATTTTTTACTGCAACATCTTCATAGCGTTTGATGCGTGGATATCTTGGTTCAAATGTTTCAATCTCCGGTAACTCTTCGTTAATCACCTTTTGAATCGCAAAAAACTTTTCAGTGGGTGCACCCGATTCAGTTAAGGGTGCATCATAGTCGTAGGATGTAATCATGGATGTATTCACTGTATCAAAATCAGAGTTTCCTGCAAAGAATCCGAAATTTGTACCCCCATGGAACATATAAAGGTTGATACTTCCCATCTTTATAACTTCTCTAACTGCTTCTGCAGTCTCAATTGCATCACGTCTTATGATGTCATGTCCCCAGTTATTAAACCATCCATCCCAAAATTCCATACACATGAGTGGGTGCTTTAGTCCATGTTTTTCTTGATAGTCTTTTAAATGTTTGAAGTTTTCTTGTGCATCACTTCCAAAGTTTGCGGTTGCTAAGATGCCATCTTCTCCTAATGCTCCTGCATCAAGAACTTCTGGCCATCCACCATCTGATGTGAATAGTGGGACATCAACGTGATACTTTCTCATAATATTTGCGATTTTTCGTAAATACTCTTTGTCTTCTGAGAATGAACCGTATTCGTTTTCAACTTGCATCATTAAGATATTACCGCCTTGGGTGAATTGATAACTTTCAACTTCTTTTAAGAAGCGTTTAAAGTATGAATCAACATGGGCAATAAAGTCAGGATCTTGTGATCGAACACGTAAGTTCTTATCTTTAATTAACCACGCTGGTAAGCCACCAAAATCCCATTCAGCACAAATATAAGGTGTAGGTCTAAGAATAACGTATAAACCCATTTCTATTGTCTTATCTAAGAAAGCTTTAATATTAGCAATACCTTCAAAGTTAAACTGTCCTTTTTGTGGTTCATGAAGATTCCATGGAACATAGGTTTCTACTGTGTTAAAACCCATTGCCTTTAAATTATATAAACTGTCTTCCCACTGTTCAGGCATCATTCTAAAGTAATGGATTGCACCTGATAGAAGCTTTGTTTTATTGCCATTGATATAAAAGTCTTCTTTAATCTCAAAATGAATCATTGTATGTCTCCTTTTAAAGTCTGATTAAATTATAACATTTTTATTTTTATTCCATTTCTATTTGTTTGTTTAAATATGTTGTTTTCTTGTTTAAATAACACTTTTCTCATATAAAGTACGATATGTGGTCTTGGCATAAAAAAACATCTCATATGTACTTAGACCTTAAGGAGTATCTAGTGTCTAGTACAAGAGATGTTTGTTGGTTAATTATCGTCTTTTTTCTGTGCTAATACAGCAATAACAACGATGAACCCTTTGAATGCTTCACGTAGAAATGGTGGAACACCCAATAAGTTTAAGAGGTTATTCATAACAGCAATGGTTAGGGTTCCCAGTACAGTTCCTGCAACGGTTCCTTTTCCACCTGACATACTGGTACCACCTACGATAACAGCTGCGATGGCATCCATTTCATAGCCTGTACCGGCATTAGCAAAGTCCATAGAACCAATTCTTGAAACTTGAATAATTGATGCAATACCAACAAGTAATCCAATCAGTGCATAAACACCAATCCTTACTTTATCAACGTTGATTCCAGATAGTTTTGCGGCACGTTCATTAGATCCAATTGCATAGACCCTTCTACCGAATGTTGTTTTTGTAGCAACATAATGAAGGATAATTGCGATGATGACCCAATAAAGTATGGGCAATAGATATTTACCAAATATTTTAAAGTTTGCGATTTGTAAAAACTCTACAGGTACCATGGGGGATTGTGATTGCATAAAGTGTTGTGTCACACTTCGTAGAACTTTCATTGTTCCTAAAGTAGCAATAAATGGGGGAATCTTTCCTTTGGTGATAAGTACACCTGTGAATGTTCCAAAAAGCGAGGCTACTAAGAGCGCTACAACAATACCGGTTGCGAATGCTGGAACACCTGTAATACCGATTCCTTTAAGTAGACCGTTAGGACCACCGTCAATAATAATCATCAAGATTGCGGATACTGCAACAAGTGTAGACCCCACAGCAAGTTCAATTCCGCCAGATATAATGACGAATGTCATACCCAGAGCAATAATACCGATATTGGCGTTGTTTCTTAGGATGTTAAACCAGTTATTAATCCATGAATCAAACCATGCACCAATTGATGGGTAGTCAAAGCCTAAGGCGATTGTTTGAAAGACAATCATAACAAGTAATGCGATTAAAGTACTAAATAGCGGATTGTCACGCCATAGTTGCATAAAGCTTCTTCTGTTCTTTTTCATTTTTCTATACCTCTTCCGTATGTACTTCTAGTACATGACCCCCTGTGGCCAAGTACATAATGTCATTTTCATTCATTGTTTTATCTTTACATTCACCCTTCATCTCACCATGATACATAACAAGTGTTCTGTCACAAATACGAATAATTTCGTTTACTTCATTTGATAAAACGATTATCGCAACATTTTCTTGAGCTAAAGCGTGAATAATATCATAAATCTCTTCTTTAGATCCAACATCCACTCCTTGGGTTGGATTGTCTAGAATAAGTAACTTTGGTTTACTGAGTAACCATTTTAAAAGAACAATCTTTTGTTGGTTTCCACCTGATAGGCTGTTGATTGAATCTTTATGATGATTCATTTTCACAAAGAGCTTTTCTTTCTCTTTATCAAAGGCTTCTACCTGCTTTGAAGAATCAATCATCTTAAATTGATTGACGTACTCTTCTATAGAAATGATCGTTCCATTATCTAAGATATTGAGATCTTTAATAATCGCATTTTCTTTTCTATTTCTTGGTAGATACCCAATATTATTATCTAAGGCATCTTTAATACTTTTAATATCTTGTTTTTGATCAAATATATAGATATCACCTGTGTACTCTGGCATATCTCCAAAGATACTTAAGAAGAGTTCACTTCGTCCATCTCCCATCAGTCCTGTAACCCCTAGGATTTCCCCTTCTTTTACAGAGAAATTAATATCTCTAAAATCATTTTCATTCGAGAAGTTCTCCACACGTAGCACTTCTTTTCCGTAATTTTTCTCACGATGTAGAATATCAGAGCGTACATCATGTCCAACCATGTGTCTTGCGAGTTCTCTTTCGTTTGTATCTTTAACATCACCTACCGCAACCATTTTTCCATTTCTTAAAACGGTATGTCTATCACATATGGCGATTACTTCTTCGAGTTTATGTGATATAAAGATGATCCCTACATTATTACTTCTTAATGTATCCATCATTTGAAAGATACGTTCAATCTCTTGTCCTGTGAGGGATGTTGTGGGTTCATCCATAATGATGTACTGTGCATCTTGCATCATTGCTTTTGATATTTCTATGATTTGTTTATAAGATGCGTCCAGTTGTCCTACAAGAAGTCTTGGATCTAGATTTACACCCAATCGTTTAAATATCTCATTGGTTTTATCTATCATCGCCTTCATATCTGGTACAAAACGATTCTTCATGATTTCATTACCTAAGAACATATTCTCATAAATTGGTAAGTCATTTACTAGGTTTAGTTCTTGGTGAATAAATGCAATCCCTGCTTCAATTGAATCGGATGGCGTTGTAAAAGTCATATTGGTATTATCTAAATTTAATTCTCCACTGTTAGCTGGTAAAACACCGCCGAGAATATTCATAAGTGTTGATTTCCCAGCACCATTTTCACCGAGTAGAGCCAGTATTTCACCTTTGTGCAAAGTTAAATTTACATCATCCAATACAAGGTTACTACCAAATGATTTAGTAATATTTTTCATTTCTATCATAATCTTCTACCTCTTATTTTGTAAAAGGGCTAAAGTGTACTCTAGCCCTTTTTGGTACTTCATTTTTAGTATGGTGAGTTTTCGTCTAATAGTTCTTCGTAATTTTCTCTATCAATAATTTTTGTAGGGATAACGACAACTTCGTCTACTGTTTCACCTTTTAATAAACTTAGAGCAGCTTTAACAGCGTCTTTAACCATATCTGGACTATAAAGTGCAGATGAGATCCAAATGTCTTCGTTTTCTGGCATCATCTTGAAGTATTCTTGACTTCCTCCGCCACCAGTAATTGCTTTAATATCTTTACGTCCTGCTTCTTCAATTGCTTGAAGTGCTCCAATAGATGTTTCATCATCCATTGAGAATACTGCATCAATTTGTGAGTTTGCTGTTAGGATATCTGACATGTCTTTTAGACCATCTTCACGTGTGAATTGTGTTGCATATGTTACAAGTTTTACATCAGGAGCAATTTTTGCCATTGTCTCTTCAAATCCTTCTTTACGAAGTCTTGAAACAGAGCCTGCTGATGGAACATCTAGAATAACGACTGTTCCATCTGTACCAATTTTATCAACAATATATTCGGCACCTTTAATACCCATTTCTTTGTTGTCACCTGTTACACGGTAAACACCATCAACATCAATCTCAATATCAAAGTTTACAACTTTAACACCTTCATCAACGACTTCTTTAATCGGTACTTCCATACCTTCCCATTGAGG
>CAYPHX010000018.1:0-26966 GCA_964410635.1 uncultured Erysipelothrix sp.
GTAAATTAAGTGAAACTTAGTTGATTAAGTTGACAAAAATATATGCACTTGTTATTGTAAACTTGAAAAGAGAGACTCATAGAGATATGAGTGAAAGTGTACCTAGGGTTCCGAAACATTTGTTTGTCTGGTCCAAGCGGTACGGATCATCAATATGATGATTACACCTAAGAGACAAAAGCTCAGAGGGGTAGGTTTCGCTTAACCTACCTTTCTGAGCCTTTTTATTTTTCTAGGAGGAAACAATGAAGAAATTGTATCAGGGTAAAACCAAAGATGTGTACGAAATTGATGCATATCATGTTGGTTTAAAGTTCAAAGATGATGTTACAGGTAAAGACGGTGTATTTGATCCAGGTGAAAACCAAGTTGGACTCTCAATTGATGGACAGGGAATCAATAATGTAACACTCTCCACATACTTCTTTAATCTATTTGAAGAGGCAGGTATTAAAACACACTTAGTTGAAAGTGATACTAAAGATGCATATATGAAAGTTAGAAAAGTAGACTACTTTGGTGAAGGATTAGAAGTAATTGTTCGCTACAAAGCAGTTGGAAGTTTCTTACGAAGATATGCCTCAGTCGCAAAAGAGATGCAAGATCTCAATGGCTATATTGAATTTACACTTAAAGATGACGAACGTAATGATCCACTGATTACAGAAGAAGGACTCATTATTCTGGGACTAATCAATGAGGATGACTTAATGACAATGAAGGAAATGACTAAAAAAGCGGCTCAAATCATATTTGATGTTTGCAAAAACAAAGGACTTGACTTAATTGATTTGAAGTTGGAATTCGGAAAAGACATTGAAACTGGTGAAGTATTGCTGATTGACGAAGTATCAAGTGGTAATATGCGTGTATATCAAGGACAGGATATGGTTAATTCGCTGGAATTAGCGTACAAATTAGGAGTGCTTTAATGCAAAACATTCAACTGAGTACAAAAAGAATTAAAGATTATCAATTTAACGGACAAACACTCGCTCAAGAAGCAAAAGAAATTCTAAAGTTAGATACAATCACATCAGTAGAAGAGATTCATTACTTTGAATTTGAAGAACTGAATACAACAGAACTGGATCATGTTAAAAAGTACTTTGATAATAACATGAACGAAGTAGCAGTTGATGTGTTTAAAACAACAGAACCTCACTTCCATATAAAAGCAGTTGAAGGCCAACATGATGATATTCTAGAATCAGTTATTTCAGAGCTTTCTCATTTTTATAACATTAATACAGAGATTAAACATTCAATCTTTTACGTCTTTGAAGGGGCAGACCAAAAAGATGTAGATGCATTTCAAAAATACTTTATTAATGAAGTAGAATATGTAGATTACGCAACTGAGTATGTTGTAGAAGATACATCAGATGAAGAAAATCAAATTGAAGGTTTTATCAATTTTGACTTAGAAACACTCACAAAATTCAAAGAGAACCTAGGAATGGATATAGATGACTTACAAGTAATCCAAGATTACTTCAAATCAATTGAAAGAAATCCAAGTATGTTAGAACTCAAGATTGTAGACACTTACTGGTCAGATCACTGTCGTCATACTACATTTTTAACACATTTAAAAAACATTGAAATCCAAGACCCAAGAGTAGAAAAAGTATATGAGTCATATCTACAGTCTAGAAAAACTATATTTGGTGAAAACACACCAAGAGCAGTTAGTTTAATGGACCTAGCTACAATCAATGCTAGAGAAATAGCACGAAAAGGTTTACTTAATGATTGGGATAAATCAGCTGAAGTTAATGCAGTCAGTTTAAATTTAGATATCGATGTTAATGGAAATAAAGAACCATGGCAACTCCTATTTAAAAACGAAACACATAACCACCCTACAGAGATAGAACCTTATGGTGGTGCTTCAACATGTTTTGGAGGCTGTGTAAGGGATCCATTATCAGGACGTGGCATGGTTTATCAAGGATTAAGAATCTCAGGTTCAAAATCACCACTCACAACATATGAAAATACTAGAAAAGATAAGCTCATGGCTAGACAAATATCCCAACAAGCAGCAGAAGGATTCTCCGACTATGCAAATCAAATGGGTATTAAATCAGGCTATGTGAATGAATACTATCATGACGGATTTGAAGCAAAACGCCTTGAACTGGGTGCATTAGTCGCTGCAGTGAGACAAGATGTGATTCAAAAAACAGAACCACAATCAGGAGACCTAGTTTTATTATTAGGTGGAAAAACAGGACGAGATGGACTGGGAGCTGCAGTTGGTTCTTCTAAAACACAAACAAAATCATCATTAAAAACAGTGGGTGCTGAAGTCCAAAAAGGAAACCCAATACTAGAACACAAAATCACAAGACTCTTCAGAAATGGTGATGTCTTAGGCATGATCAAACGTTGTAATGACTTTGGTGCTGGTGGTGTATCAGTTGCAGTAGGAGAACTTGCGGATGGTATTTCAATTGATTTAGATCAAGTTCATACTAAATATCCCCTCCATGCAGGAGAGATTGCACTGTCAGAATCTCAAGAACGTATGGCTGTAGTTATTGATAAAAATGACTACGAACGTTTTATTCAAGAATGTGAAGTTGAAGATGTTGAAGTTTCAAAAATCGCAACAATTACAGATGACAATAAAATGACCATGAAGTTCAACGGAAAAACAGTCGTTTCTATGGACCGTTCATTCCTAGATTCAAATGGTGCCATTAAAACACAAGATATCATCGTTGAGAAAAATGAAGTACAAACATTAAATAAAGAAGTTACAAAAGATACGCTGATTGAAGCTATTTCAAATGTACACGGGGCATCACTTCGAGGCTTACGTGAGAAATTCAACGTCTATAACAATGAAGCAATCGATAATCGTATTTCACAAGAAGGAATGACACATAAATTCCCAGCACACAATACAAAGCATGTATCATTTATGTCTGCAGGTTATGCTTTATCATTCTCTGAAGATCCATATCTTCACGGAAGAAATGGTGTGATTGAATCGATCACACGTCTTCTAGCAATGGGTGGTAATCCAAACAATGCACGACTCAGTATGCAAGAATACTTTGAAAGATTAACTACAAAAGAGAAATGGGGTAAACCATTCGCAGCACTCATGGGTGCCTTTGAAGTTATGAAAGCTTGGGATATTCCAGCACTTGGTGGTAAGGATAGTATGAGTGGTAGCTTTGAAGACTTACATGTTCCTTCAACAGTTATCTCCTTTGCGGTTCAAACAGGACTTGAAGATGACATCATTACAAGAAACTTAAAAGCAGACAATCATAATTTAGTGATTGTTAAAGCGCCAACAACAAATGGATTAATTGACTTAGAAAAAACAAAAGAACTTTACTCAGAAGTTTATAAGAGAATGCAAAACAAAGAAGTTTATGCAGCATCAAGTGTTACAAATTCCATCTTCAACTCACTATTTGAGATGAGTTTAGGAAGTAATTTCGGACTTGATATAAAAATCTTTGAAGGCTTACTTGATGCACATTATGGTGCTTTAATATTAGAAGTTGATAAAGACTTCAATATGGGTGAAATAATCGCAACAACAAATAAAGAGAATACAATCAAAGTTCTTGATATGAAACTTAATAAAGAGACACTTCAAGAGACACATGAAGCAACACTCGATTTTGTTTATCCAATCTTAAAAACTGAAAAAGTAGTGGTAGATGTTAATAAAGAAAAAGTTGAGTTCTTCAAACGAAATAGTAAGCTTAAAGCCCTTCTAATTATGATGGAAGGTGTTAGTGGTGATTTCGAACTCAAAAAGACACTTGAAGAAGCAGGCATTGAAGTTGTTGAGAAAGTCGTAAAAACACAAAAGTTTGACGCATCAATGCATGACATTAAAGAACAACTTAATAAATCGGACATTTTAGTTCTAGCGCATGGCTTTACAAAAGATATGTTAGTTAGAGCTTCTGGAGATACATACTTAGATCTTCTAACACATCCAATCCTAAAAGAAGATTTTAATCAATTTGTATTAGATGGAAAAGATGTTATTGGACTGGGTAGTGGTGCCATTGGCCTTGCACAACTTGGCTTACTGGGTGATGTTGAAGTGATGCCTATTGGAAAACATCACGTAAACTTAGAAACTATTGTTGTGAAGGAAACACACCCTGTATTTAAAGATACACTTGGTAAATCATTTAATTTACCATACATTACACCCTTTGCATTTAAGAATGCTGATGATCAATTGGCAGTATTAAAGGTGAGCGAAAAAGCATTAAATACATCAAATATTACAGGACTACAAAATGGAAAAGTATTGGGCTTACTTGGAGCAATCGATCAGATCGATACAAACTTCTTCAAGAACCTAAATGCTTATACAACGGAGGAAGAAAAATGAGTGTACTGATGTTAATGGGAAGTATTAGTGATGAAAAAATTGCTAAGAAAGCATGGGATATTTTAAATGAATTTGGTGTTGAGACAAAGGTAAAAGTTGCATCAGCACATAGAAGTTTGGATATTGTTTTAGAAGCAGTACAAGATGAAAATGTCGATGTTGTGATTGCCTTTGCAGGAAAGGCAGCACACTTGGCTGGAGTTGTTGCAGGAGCAACAGTAAAACCAGTAATTGGTGTTCCTATTCTTGCAAGTAGCACATCAGGATTTGATGCACTACTATCAACAGTACAAATGCCTAAGGGCGTTCCAGTAGCAACAGTCGCAATCGATGGTGCAGAAAATGCAGCCTATTTAGCAATTCAAATGCTAGCACTTAAAGATGAAACTCTACACAGTAAACTTATTGAATTTAAACAAAATATGATTAAAGAAGTTGAAGCAATGGACGCCCGTTTGGAGTGGTCTAAATGAGTGGTATGATGGCTGTATACTCAACCAATCATGATGAAGATATCTATCCATATCTTTATCATGGGATTATGAGTCTACAACACAGAGGACAAGAAGGCTATGGATTTGTTGTTCAAGATATTGCTCAGTATGGTAATGGTTTATTAGCGGATGCTGTATTAAACCAATATAAAGGCCACCAAGGGATGGCTTATGTTAAGTATGCTTTTACACAAGTTAGAAAGGCAGAACCACTCATGCCCCAACATCAAAGTAATACATTCATTGCCTTTGATGGTATCTTAGATGAAACAACTTTGGATCTAAGTGATCCCCGTGCACTACACAGAAAACTTTTAAAACATGATAAAGCATTTGCACTTATTGTTATGGACAGTGATAAACTGATTGCTATGCGTGATTGCCATGGTGTCAAACCGATGGTTATTGGATCACGTGGAAACAAGTGGTTTTTAGCTTCAGAGTCCTGTGCACTAGAAAGTATTAATGCATCCAATATTAGGGATTTAAGACCAGGTGAGATGGTTGTGATTGATGAAAGTGGTCTTGTATCCTATGAGATTCATCATCCAACGACAAGCCCTTGCCTATTTGAATATATTTATATCGCAAGACCTGACAGCACAATGAATGAAGTTTCAGTCTATGAGGCTAGAAAACGCATGGGAGAAATCTTATACAATGAATGCCCAACAGAAGCAGATCTTGTTATTGGAGCACCAGACTCAGGGTTAATTGCAGCACTGGGTTATGCGAATGCATCCAAATTACCTTATGAAAAAGGGATTGTTAAAAACAGATATATCGGTAGAACATTTATTGACCCTGATTCAGTACAAAGACAAAAATCAGTCAATATTAAACTCGCCGCAATACCATCAGTCGTTGAAGGTAAAGATATAATATTAGTGGATGACTCCATTGTACGTGGAACAACAATTAGAAAATTAATCCAAATATTAAGAGACCATGGCGCAAATAAAGTCCATGTTCGAGTTTCATCCCCACCAATCACTCATGAAGAAAACAGTAGTTTAGATATTCCTAATAAAGAAGATCTCATGAGTTATGGAAAAACGATTGAAGAAGTTCGCTCAGCAATTGGTGCTGACTCTCTTTACTTCTTGAGTTTAGACGGTTTGAAAAAAGCAGTTGGAAAAACACATTACTATACACAATACTTTGATGGCAACAGTCCATTTCTAGGAGAAGACAATGACTTATAAACAAGCGGGTGTTGATAAAGAAAAAGGTTATGAACACGTAGATTCAATTAAAGATATGATTACTAAAACACATTCAAAGCATGTGCTTAATCAAATTGGTGGTTTTGCGGGTCTCTTTGAGTTACCAACAGGATACAAAAAGCCAATCCTTGTATCAGGAACAGATGGCATTGGAACAAAGGTTAAGCTTGCTTCACAATTTGAAATCTATGACACTGTTGGAATTGACTGTGTCGCAATGTGTGTTAATGACGTTTTATGCCACGGTGCAAAGCCATTATTCTTTCTAGATTATATGGCTGTTGGCGCACTTGACACAACAATGTCTACTGCACTTGTTAAAGGTGTTGCAAAAGGTTGCGAACTCTCAAACATGTCACTGGTTGGTGGCGAAACTGCAGAAATGCCTGGAGTCTATCACGGTAATGATTTTGATATGGCAGGATTCTGTGTTGGTATTGTAGATAAGGATGATCAAATTGATGGATCAGCTATAAAAGATGGAGATATTTTAATTGGTCTTCCTTCAACAGGTGTTCACTCAAATGGATACTCATTAATTCGTCATATCTTTGATGAAGAGAACTTGGAAAAACATCATAAAGCACTTCTTGAACCTACAAGAATCTATGTTAAAGATATTCAGAAACTTATGGAAACTGTTAAGCCACATGGTTTAGCACACATTACAGGTGGTGGTTTAATTGAAAATCTACCACGTATTTTACCAGAGAATACCCATGCACATGTCGATACTTCAAAAATTGCACAACCTACAATCTTTAAAACAATTCAAGAACTAGGAAATATTGAAACAGAAGAAATGTTTGGAACTTTCAATATGGGTGTTGGTTTTGTGGTTGTAGTAGATCCAAAGGATGTAGATAAAACATTACAAGTCATCAAAGATGCATTTGTCATTGGACATATTACTGAAGGAATAAAAGGAATCACACTATGAAACGACTTGTTGTTTTAGTATCAGGTAGTGGCTCAAACTTACAAGCCCTGATTGATAAAACAAAAGATAAAACTATTAATGCACAAATTGTTGCAGTCTATTCTAATAAGAAAGATGCCTATGGCTTAGTCCGTGCAAAAAAAGCAGGGATCGATTCATTTATTCTTGAAGATTATAATCAGATTGATCAACATAAAGCAGATGGTATTATTTTAGCTGGATTTTTAAAAATTATTCCAGGTTCTTTTATAGATAAATACAAAAATAAAATAATAAATATACACCCTTCATTAATTCCAAGTTTTTGCGGAAAAGGGTATTATGGTTTAAAAGTACACCAAGCTGTGGTTGATTATGGTGCTAAAATTACGGGCGCTACGACACATTTTGTTAGTGAAGGTGCTGATGAAGGACCCATCATTATGCAAAGGACAGTCGAAGTTAAACCCACAGATACAGCAATAATCCTTCAAAAACGTGTTCTTGCAATAGAACATCAATTACTCATAGATACGGTACAAGCATTTTGTGCAAATCAAATAACACTAAAAAATAGAACAATAACAATCGAGAAAGGTAACATATGAAATACGCATTACTCTCCGTTTTTGATAAAACGAACATCATTCCCTTTGCTAAAGGTTTAGTAGAAAAAGACTACAATCTTTTAGCAAGTGGCGGTACATATAAATTACTACAAGAAGCAGGTATTGAAGTCCTAGAAGTAGAATCACTCACAGATAGTGAAGAGATGCTGGGTGGACGCGTTAAAACATTACATCCAAAAATTCATGGTTCAATCTTGTTTCAACGTGATAATAAAGATCATATTGTGGATAAAGAGACAAGAGGCCTTGTTGATTTAGACCTTGTAGTATGTAACTTATACCCATTTGAAGAAGTTTTAAGAAAGAATTCAGAGATGGCAGTATTGATTGAAAATATTGATATTGGTGGACCTACAATGATTCGTGCAGCCGCAAAAAACTATAGAGATGTTTGTGTCTGTGTAGATCCTTTAGATTATGATACAGTTCTAGAAAATATTGATAGTTTTGAGTTTCGTGAAAAGATGGCTTTTAAAGCATTCTCTCATACTGCTCAATATGATGCGATCATTTCAAATATGTTTGCACATAAGTTAGAAGATCATTTCCCAGAAATGTTAACTCAAACATACCGCAAGAAACAAGACTTACGTTATGGTGAAAACCCACATCAAAAAGCAGCGTACTACGATAAGATTGATGTCTTTGAAAATCTAAACTTTACACAACTTCATGGTAAAGAATTGTCATACAATAATGTTAATGACCTTACAGGTACACTTAAAACACTGGCACTATTTACCCGCCCAACTGCAGTTGCAGTAAAACATGCAAATGCTTGTGGTATTGCAAGTGCTGATACGCTTGAAGAAGCATACGCAAAAGCATTTGAAAGTGATCCAATATCAATTTACGGAGGTATTGTTGCTTTAAATGGTGAAGTAACAGAAGCACTAGCAAAACATATGAGTGAAACATTCTTAGAGATTATCCTTGCACCAAGTTATACAAAAGAAGCATTAGAAGTACTCATGCGTAAAAAGAATCTTCGTATCATTGAAATTAAAGATATTGTTGAAAAGCGTGATACTGTAATTAAAGATGTTTTAAATGGTATTTTAATTCAAGAAGATGATAGAGTAGATTACGAAAAACTTGAAGTTGTTACAAATACAAGCCCAAGTGAAAAAGAAATGCAAGATTTACTCTTTGCATGGAATGCTGTAAAAACAATTGACTCTAATGCAATCGTTGTTGCAAAAGACGAAGTTGCTATTGGACTTGGACATGGTGAAGTAAGACGTGTTTGGTCACTTGAAAAAGCAATTGATCGTTCCCAAACAGAAGTCAATGGCAGTGTTATGGCATCAGATGCATTCTTCTTTGAGGATACAGTTGATTTATGTGCACAACATGGAATTAAAGCAATCATCCAACCAGGAGGGTCAATCCAAGATCCAAAAGTTATCGAGAGCTGTAATAAACATGGCATTGCACTTGTATTTACCGGCACAAGACACTTTAAACATTAAGGGGTATTAACATGAAAATTTTAGTTATCGGTGGTGGAGGTCGTGAGCATGCACTCGCAAAGAAGCTCTATGAATCACCACATACAAAAGAACTCTTTGTATTACCAGGCAATGGTGGTACTGCAAGCTTCGCAACAAATGTAGATATTTCAGTGATGGATATCAATGCTATTGTGACATTCGCAAAAGATAATAATATTGATCTTACAATTGTAGGACCTGAAGCACCTTTAGCAGAAGGAGTTGTGGATAAGTTTCATACAAACAATCTAAGAATTGTAGGACCACACTTAGAAGCAGCGCAACTTGAAAGTTCAAAAGATTTTTCCAAGCAATTTATGGAAAGACATAATATTCCAAGCGCAAAGCACATCACAGTCACAAACTATGATGATGGTGTTAAAGCCTTAGAACACTTTACATATCCTGTTGTACTTAAAGCAGACGGCTTATGCGCAGGTAAAGGTGTTGTCATTGCCCAAGATGAAAAAGAAGCACACAATACCCTACATGATTTCCTTAATGATCAAGTATTTGGTGATCAAGGACTTCGAGTTGTGATTGAGACATTCTTAGATGGATTCGAAGTATCACAAATTTGTCTTGTACAAAAAGATAAAATCATTCCATTACAAACTTCACAAGACTACAAACGTATCGGTGAAGGCAATACAGGAGAAAATACTGGAGGTGTAGGCTGTTTATCACCATCACCACTAATTGATACAAAACTATTTAAATCAGTATATGAAAATATTGAAGAAGGACTGAAGGCTGATAAACTTGAATTTTACGGAATCTTGTTTATTGGTTTTATGGTTATGGATAATATTCCTTATGTCTTAGAATTCAACACACGTTTTGGAGATCCTGAGACCCAGGTTCTTATTCCCAGTTTAGAAAATGACCTCGTTGAAGTCTTTAACGATTTACTAGACGACAAAGAAATTACGTTATCATGGGATACAAGAAAGACACTTGCAATAGTACTAACATCTAAAGGTTATCCACAGGCATTTGAGAAGGGATTCCCTATCTCAATAAATACAGACGCCCTTGTTTATCATAACGGTACAGAAATCAAGGATGGTTCACTTGTTACAAGTGGTGGCCGTGTACTGACAGTTGTTATAAAAGGTGATGACTTCAAAGAAATGAATAAAAAACTACTAAAGATTGTGGAAGAAATTACTTTCGAAGGTAAAACATATCGTAAAGATATTGGATTAGAAGTATAAAAAACTGGCTTATGCCAGTTTTTTTAATGCATTGAAGTCACTAGAATTCTCACTATAAGCTATACTAGACTCAGGAGTGATTAATATGGAACCAACAACTACAACAATTGAAACTTACCTAGAGACTGTGGAAGAAAAACGAAAAGATGATATCAAACGCCTGCTTACATTATTTGAAGAATTATCAGGATATAAACCCGTGATGTGGGGTACCATTGTCGGCTTTGGTAAACTGCATTATAAATATAAAACAGGACATGAAGGGCATATGCCACTGATTGGTTTTGCAAATCGTAAACAAGCAATTACATTATATATCGTTGGTAATACAGCATCTTATCCAGAGTTAGAAAAACTGGGTAAGCATAAAACCTCAAAAGCTTGTATCTATATTAATAAGTTGAGTGATGTAGATGTGGATGTCTTAATTAATATAATAAAAAAAGGTATCAAAGATACCTTAGATAGAGACGATATTACTGTTGTTTAAGAACTGAATCAACCCAACTTGCAACTTCAAGTGATTGGTCCCATGTCATTAAAGGATGTTCAATCTGTCCTTTTAGAATACAATTTGAACTGGCTTCAATTTGGTACTCAAGTCCGTTGACTTTGTGTTCCGAGTTGAAGCTTTCTTTTTTTCCATTAACTACTAAATTATATGATGAGACGTTTGTATATTTTGGAATTTCTAAAAATCCATTTTCTGCACCGATGATAAAAGTCCCAGGTGCATACGATTCTATTGAGGCACCAAAGTATAGATGGGGAATGCTTTTTGTTTTTCCATATAAGGAAAAGCTTGTATCAACTTCAGCATCACCGTAATTCAAGGTGCTATTTTTAATCTCAATGGGTTCATTAAATAAATGTTGGTAAAAAGACATAGGATAAACACCCACATCATATAAAGCGCCTCCTGCCATCTTTTTATCGAAAAGTCTTGGGTTATATTTAACATTAGAATAAAATGACTTTTCACCACTGACATAGTTGATTTTTCCTAAGACACCACTATCAATAATTTCTTTTATCTTTATACCTGCTGGTGAGAAACGAAATTTCATCGCTTCCATAAAGAACAAGTTCTTATTTTTCGCAAGATCTAAAACTTCTTGTAGTTCATGCGTACTAAGACAAGCAGGTTTTTCCAATAAAACAGCTTTTCCATGTTTAAGTGCCTCGAGTGCAAGCGGATGATGTAAATGATGGGGTACCGCAATATACACAACATCAATGTTTTCATCTTTAAATAGGGCATCATATGATGCATATGCAATCTGTGCATTATAAGAATCTTTGAATGATTCTGACTTATCCCTTGACCTTGAACTAACAGCATATAAATTAGCGTTGTCCACAACTTGTATTGCGGATGCGAACTTGTGTGCAATATCACCTAAACCAACAATTCCCCAGTTTATCTTCTTCATATTCTTACCACTCCTTCTATAATAATAGTATCATATTTGAACTCTAGTGTAATGTACTTTTGAAATAAGAATACACATGTTAAAGTGTGTTTAGGAAGGGTGTTAAAATGAGTAAAAGAGCAGAAAAATTTTATACGATGACTTTTGGAAGTGTTTATCCTCTATATGTAAATAAAGTACTTCGCAAAGAAAGAACTCAAGAAGAGTTAGATCAGGTTATATCCTGGTTAACTGGTTATTCAATAGAACAAATACATGAGTTGAGTGAATCTGAGACAACATTTGAAACGTTCTTTAATGATGCACCGATGATGCATCCCAATGCCCACATGATTAAAGGCATGATTTGTGGCGTACGTGTTGAAGAAATAGAAGATCCAATCATTCAAAAAGTGCGATATATGGATAAATTAGTTGATGAACTCGCAAAGAATCGAAAGATGGAAAAAATACTAAGAGAAGACAAATAGGAGTGTTTTCGTAGTTTAAAAGTAAGAATTGTTGTGATTTAGTAATAAAACAAGAAACTTATACAATTAAGCAATTTAGTGTGTCGTTTCTATTTGAATATAAGATGTAAAACGGTTACAATATACTTTAAAGTTGAGAAGGAGATGTGTATGATAGAATTTGGAACAGGTGGATGGCGTGCCATTATTGGCGACCAATTTACGAAAGAAAATGTACAATTATTAGCACAAGCATTAGTAGATGAGATGTCATTAAAGGGTATTGTAATTGGCTATGATAGAAGATTTTTATCAGATGTAGCAGCAACTTGGATGGCTGAGGTGTTTTTAGCAAATGATGTTAAAGTGTACTTTAGTAAAAACTCAACACCTACACCAATGACAATGTTTGCAGTAAATGACTTAGATTTAGATTATGGTGTTGCGATTACAGCAAGTCATAACCCCGCACTATATAATGGTGTTAAGGTATTTACGCGTGGTGGCCGTGATGCTACTGAAACAACAACGGATGCATTAAAAGCAAGACTTGATAAAGGTGTCAGTGTTAAAAGTGTAAATTTTGAAGATAATAAAGACAATAAAAACTTAGAAATGTATTCACCCAAAAATCGTTATATTGATGCGATCTTAGAAAATATTGATCAAGAGAAAGTAAAAAAAGCAGAGTTAAAAGTTGTACTCGATCCGATGTATGGTGTTTCAAAAACATCACTCTCAATGATCTTGAATACACTCAGAACAGATGTCGATGTGATTAACGAACGTCATGATACTTTGTTTGGTGGGAAACTTCCGTCACCTGCTTCAGCAAACCTTAAAAAATTGGAGTCTATTGTTCTTGATGAGCAATATGATATGGGTATCGCAACAGATGGTGATGCGGATAGAATTGGAATAATTGATGAGAAAGGGAGATTTATTCACCCTAACCTTCTTATTTCATTACTCTATTACTACTTAGTAAAATATAAAAAACTTGAAGGTGCTGTCGTTAGAAACTTATCCACAACTCACTTACTGGATAGAATTGCAGCTGACTTCAATCAAAAGGTAATTGAAGTACCAGTAGGCTTTAAACATATTTCTGAAAATATGGAAGAATATGATGCACTTATTGGTGGAGAGTCAAGCGGTGGATTAACTATTCGTGGACATATCCGTGGTAAAGATGGTATTTTTGCAGCGACATTACTTGTCGAAATGGTTGCTGTTACAGGTAAACCAATTGGTCAATTAATGGATGAACTTCATGCTCAGTATGGGGAATTATTTAATAGTGAAACAGACTATCGATTCAGTTTTGAAGATAAAGATAGAATTCAAAAAATATTATTTGAAGATAAAGAAACACCTGAGTTTCATTTAGAAGTAGATCATGTATCTTATATGGATGGTCTAAAAGTCTACTTCACAGATGGTTCATGGGTATCTGCGAGATTCTCGGGTACAGAACCTCTAATTCGTGTATTCTCAGAAGCAAATACAGAAAATGATGTCCAGAAACTAGTCACAACTTTAGAGACGTTCTTAGGCATCACAAGGATGGTTTAATTTATGGGGAAAACTGGTTCAGCATTAATGGGAATTGGAATGTTTCTTGTAATTATAGGTAGTGATCAACTTTTACTACTGAGTGCAGGAACAGTTTCAATGGTTGTGGGCCTTATTATCTATACTAAAAATAAAAAGAAATAAAAAACAGTTCTATATTTGGATTCATTTCCAAGTATAGAACTGTTTTATTTTAAGCTATTTTACGAATAATTCCCATAGGGGTTGATTCTGTACCTTGCCCTAGTGGGTTGTCTTTAAGAATTGTAATGAGTTCTTCATTAGTGAATGTTGTGTTATCACTTTGTCCTAAGATGTTCCCACCTAAGTCATTTATATCAACAACTGAAACTTGAATATCTTTATCAAAGAATGTTCGAATTTCATTTGCCACTTTCTTAGGATGTAAAGGCCCCAATACTACGTGTTTATCGTATGGTGGAATTGTTCCTGATGTTGGTCCATCAATTGAACGTGCCTTGTATCCAGCAACGTTATAGAAGTCACCACTGCGACCAAATAATTTAGTTATGACTGATACCCCTGCGGCAAATAGAATGCGTGGTGTACCCACTTCTCGTAGTGCCATCTCCATTGTTTCTGGCATTCCTAAACCAATACCATGTGGTGTTTTAGTTACATAGTTTGATAAAGTAACTGCAAGTTTTCTAGGTTTGATATCATGCAGTGCATAAGCACGACCTTGCATTATCGCAACAATCTTTTCGGTTATAAAAAGGTGGTCACCATCTTCTACTAAATCTTGTGCGTATTTTGTAACAACATCTTTTAGTATGTCATCCTTTAAGACAACATGTGTTTTAATCGGAATTCTTAAGTATTTTTTATTGTTTAATTCAACTTCAAGCGCTTTGTTTTCATTGGCTTTATAAGACATATACATTCTCCTTAGTTAACTTATTATATTATACACGAGATAGATTAGCTTTCAATGTAAATAGGGACAGATTAATCTATTTCCTTATATTCAACACTTTGAATAGATTCAAATCTTTTCGTAATTTTATCTGTTGTAATATGGATATCTTTAACATCACTACCAACCTGTTCAAGTCGTTTACTCAGCGAATTCCAACGATCACGATAGCGTCTAAACTCCGTATCTAATTTCTTGAGTTCAAGCTGTATCTCATGCGTATACTTATCACGTTCCATATTCATTAGAATGGTTTGAATGATGGTAAGTGTACTCATAAGTGTTGTGGGTGAAGTGAGCCAAACACGTCTTGACTGAGCATAGCTTAGGATATCTTGGTGATAGGCATTTATTTGGGCAAAGACTGCTTCAGCAGGTACAAATAGAATGGCTTGGTCAGATGTTTCATTTTCAATGATATAGCGTGTTGCGATATCATCGATATGTTTTTTAATATCACTTTCAAATCGTTTCTTAACTTCTAAGTATTCAAGACTACCCAACGATAGTTTAATGAGTTTACGATAATTCTCAAGTGGAAATTTTGAGTCAATGGCTACAGTACCCAGTGGTTCAGGCGCAAAAAGCACAGCATCACTTCGTTTTCCATTTTTAAAGGTATATTGTGTTTGATAGACTTTGTCATTTTTATCCCCAAAGACAGAGGATAGTATCTGATTTAATTGCACTTCTCCAAAAGCACCTCTTGAACTTTTATCAGTTAGGACATCTTGAAGTGAAACAATATCCTTGCTGAGATTATCAATCTTCTTTTGAGCCTCATCAATCTTTGTCAATCTTTCTACAATATTGGTGAATGTTGAGTGTGTCTTTTTAAAGCCTTCATTTAAACTTTCATTAACCTTCAGGTCAATTTTATCTAAGCGTGATTCTATTGTTTTTTGTTGTAAGACGAAATGCTCGCTTAGCTTTTGTACAATCTGAGTATTAAAAGTATTAAGGTTTTGCGAAGTAATACGTTCAAAGTTTGTATTTCTATCTAAGACATCGTTGAAGCGTGTATCAATACGGTCGATTAAGTCACGATTGATGGATACATTGCGTTCAAAGTCCTTTATATTCTCTGCTTCCATCACTTTTTTTACTTGAGATTTTTGAGTGAGTAAAACAATCACAATGATAACTTGAGCAATAATTATGGCAATGAGTAACAGTTCTGTCATGGTACACCTCTTATTTACATATTATATCATTAATTAAGGTATAATATAATGATGAGGTGAAATGTATGAAAATAGGATTAGCGTTATCAGGTGGCGGGGTAAAATCATTTAGCCAAATACCAATCATTAAAGCAATGGAAGATGTTGGTATCGAAATATCAAGTATTACAGGTACATCAATGGGATCAGTTTTGGCTGCACTTGTTGCGGCAGGTTTTCCAACTGATGAAATTTATGAAATTATATTAGAAGTTGAAAACAAATTATTGAAATCAAAACTCTTTGTTAAACCAAGTCCAAAAGTCTTACCATTTTCTAAAGAAAAAATAATAGGAGGATATGTTGATGGACAAGTCTTAGAGGATATACTACAAGATGTTTTCAAAATAAGACATATTAAGCATATATCAGATGTTAAAATACCACTTGCGATTCCATCAGTCGATTTAAAATCAGGAAAGATCATCGTATTTGTTTCTCACCCTGAACTATTTGAGAATAAATATGGTTGGGAAGTTATTACAGATATTGATCTTGCAAAAGCAGTACGTGCATCATGTAGTTTCCCGATGGTCATCGCATCACTTGAGTATAGAAATTACTTATTAGCTGATGGTGGTATTAAGATGAATCTACCATCACCTTTAAATAAAGCATATGGAATGGATAAGGTCGTTGCAGTCACAATGACACAAGGTCCAGGATTTGACGACGTTGATTCAGTTTTAGCACTGGGTAATAGAGTCTATGATCTTATGATAGAAGGAACCAATGAGTTAATGTCAGACCATGTTGATTTAATGATCAATGTTCCTGTGGGTGAAGTTTGGGTATTTGAACTGGGTAAAGGCCAAGAGGTTATTCAAGAGGGTGAAAAAGTTGCTCGAGAGTATAAGGAAACACTTTTTGAGTTTAAAAATAATCAAACATTAATGGAGAAAGTATTCAGTATGTTTTAAAAACATTAAAATATACAAATAAATAGCGTTAAAAATGAAACTTCACTCAAATTTCATGTTCTTAAGGCTTTTTGTTGAAATGCTTAAAAATGTGTGGTATTGTGTGAGAGTAAATGAGGAAAGCTCATTAAATACATGTAAGTGTAGTCTATATAAAATAATGAAAGTGTACCTAGGGATCTGGATTTCCAAGACCAAGCGGTACAGGCTTAATTGCCACACCGAAGAGACAAAAGCTCAGACGGGTAGGTTTCAAATCCTACCTTACTGAGCTTTTTTATGTTACAAAATGACATTGATGTAGGAGGAAATTATTCAATGGAAAAGTTTTTTAACTTAAAGGAACACGGAACAGACGTAAAGACTGAAGTTCTAGCGGGAATTACAACATTCATGACAATGGCGTATATTCTTATTGTTAACCCACTCATGTTAAGTGAGACAGGTATGGACTTCAACGGTGTATTCGCGGCGACAGCTATTTCAGCAGTTATCGCAACATTGGTAATGGCATTATATGCTAAGTTACCATTTGGTTTAGCTTCAGGAATGGGGTTAAATGCATTCTTTACATATACAGTAGTATTTGAAATGGGTAAATCATGGCAGTTTGCTTTAACAGCTGTTCTGATTGAAGGGTTAGTATTTATTGTTTTATCAGCATTCAACGTGCGTGAAGCAATCTTTAACTCAATTCCTAAAAACTTAAAAATCGCAGTATCAGTTGGTATTGGTTTATTTATCGCATTTATTGGACTTGGAAATAGTGGAATCGTCGTTGCAGGTAGTGGAACAATGGTTTCATTAGGAAACTTAATGCAAAAAGATGCTCTATTAGCAATCATTGGTTTAATAATTACAGGAGTACTTGTTGCGCGTGATATTAAGGGTGGATTACTCATCGGTATCTTAGCGACAACAATTATTGGTATTCCAATGGGAGTTACACAATTACCATCACAAGTATTTGCACTTCCAGATGTTTCTAAAGTAGCGTTCCAATTTGTACCACTTAAAGAAGTGTTCACAATGGAAATGTTAGTTGTAGTATTCACATTCTTATTTGTTGATATCTTTGATACAGTAGGAACATTAGCAGGTGTTGCTTCAAAAGCAGACATGCTTGATGAAAATGGACAACTACCAGAAGTTGGTAAAGCTTTAATGGCAGACGCTATTGGTACAGTTTCAGGTTCTATGCTTGGTACAAGTACAGTAACAACATTTGTTGAAAGTGCATCAGGAGTTGCAGAGGGTGGCCGTACAGGTTTAACATCACTTACAACTGCAGGAATGTTTGCAATTGCATTATTCTTCGCACCACTATTCACAATGGTACCTTCTGCAGCAACAACACCTGCATTAGTAATCGTTGGATTATTCATGATGACATCAGTAAAAGACATTAACTTTGATGATATGACAGAAGCAATCCCAGCATTCTTAGCAATCGTAATGATGCCATTTGCTTATTCAATTGCTGAAGGAATCGTATTCGGTATGGTTTCATACGTATTAATTAAAGTATTAGCTGGTAAAGCTAAAGATGTTTCAATTGTTATGTATGTATTAGCAGTTGTATTTATCGCAAGAATTATTTTCTTATAATAGATTAAAAACTAAACTGGAACTCAAATTAAATGAGCTCCAGTTTTTCTTTTGCTTTCATGAACTTGCTGGCTAATGTATTCTTAAAAAAACTTATCATATGGTATAATAAATCAAATAGAATGGAATGAGTGAATGACGTATTTTAAGAAAAACATTAAGAAAATAATGACAGTATTTCTCGCACTAAGTTTAGGCGTGGGATTTTTTTACTATACGACACGCTGTAAGTTAGATGGTGTGTCTGTTTGTTACAACAAAAAAGATGAAACCTTTAAGATTGAAGAAAATGCATCCCTTACAGTTCAAGTTGAAAGCGAAGCAATGGGATTGTATCTTGTTGAATCATGGAATACACTTCATCCAGAACAAGCAGGTGCGATTGAATTTATTGTTGAAAAACCATTAAACTTAACACAACTTGCGGATGATCCACAAAGTGATATTTTTATTACTTCCAGTAATAATGCAGCTTATATCTTGAATGAGAGTTTGGATTTAGGAAAAGATGCGAAAAAGTACATTCTTTCAAAGTCTACAGGACCACTAGAAGCACAACTCAATGCAACCGGTGATTACTTTATCCCCAACTCCTATACAGGCTGGAGCTTTGTATATAATGAAACGATGTTAAAGGATATGGGTGTAGACTTAGAAGATTCAAATAATAATGGTCTACCCGATAGTTTTGAGACGTGGGAAAAGTTACTCGCATTGGATAGCGTTGTATTTGAAGCAAAAGACATACTGTTTCCATTATCATTTAAGGACCAGTACTCATTCTATCCCTTTCTTACAGCTGGAAAATGGCATTTGAACTTTACAAACATTGGGAGTGATGCAGGTTTTGCTCATCCGGAATTCTTGAAAGGTTTGGAATTTATTGAGTTTTTAAGTTCTGGAAATTTATATAAAGAAGAAAACCCAGCAAACACCTTAGACTGGCAGTACAATACTGCATTCTTCTATGGTCAAAGCCCATTCTCAATCTTAAGTGACTGGATGAATTTTGAATATTTTGACAGTAAAACAGAAGATACTTTGGTTGTTGCACCCTTTCCTTCTTATATGAACAATACTTTAAGACCTAAAGGTGAGGTTGATGGTTATCTTGTATCGAATAGATCGAAGTTTCCTTCTGCTGCCGCTGAGGTACTGCGTATCCTTAGAAGCCCAGAGGCTGCAGAACACTATGCTAATGAAACTGGAAAAGTCTTTGTTTATCATCGTGATTTTATAGATGAACTCAAGGTAGATGAAAAATTGAAAAGAAAAATTAGAGCCTATAACTATATCGATCCTGATCCAGTAATGGTGTTGGAGGAATCTCCAACAGTATTGGCTCGCAGCTTCTTTTATGAAGTGGATTTTATGGGAGTTATAGAGAGACTATACGATGGTGATATCAGTGCTCAAGAGGCCCAAGATGAAATTGTTAACTTACAAAAACAGTGGCTAAGCCAATATGTTGAGGAAAAAGAATAATGTGGAAAGATTTTATTAAACAAGAATCAGAGAAAGATTACTATAAGGAATTAATGGAATATGTGGATAATCAAGAGAATGTTTATCCACCGGTAAATGAACGTTTTAAGGCTTATGAGTTGTGTGAGTATGATGATGTAAAAGTTGTTATACTTGGACAAGATCCTTATCATCAAAAAGGACAAGCTATGGGATTAAGTTTTTCTGTGCATCCAGGGGTTAAGTTACCCCCAAGTTTAGTGAACATCTATAAAGAGTTAGAATCTGATTTAGGGATTAACCGATTAACAGGTGATCTGAGCCCGTGGGCAACTCAAGGTGTGTTTCTATTGAATACCTTATTGAGTGTTGAAGATTCTAAACCTTTAAGTCATCAAAATAAAGGTTGGGAAATATTTACTGATAGAACAATCGAATACTTGAGTTTACGAGAAGCACCAATGATTTTTGTGTTATGGGGTAAAAATGCTCAAGCTAAAAAATCACTGATAGCTAAACATCATGTCATTCTGGAAGCGCCACACCCATCCCCACTGAGTTCATATAGAGGGTTCTTTGGGTCAAAGCCATTTTCAAAAATAAATGACATATTAATAGAATGGGACGAAAGTCCAATAGATTGGAGCCTATAATGTTCAAAGATATAAACACTGCAATTGATTTTTTAGAGTCAAGACGCAATATGACACTTGGGATTGATTTCTTAAAACAGGCATTTTCTGAGATCGGTAATCCACAAGAGAAAATCAAGGCAGTCCATATTGCTGGGACCAATGGAAAAGGATCCACCACAAATTTTACGCGTGCAATATTACAAGAGGCAGGATATAAGGTTGGTACATTTACATCCCCTCATCTTATTCATCATAATGACAGATTACGTATTAATGATGTAGATATTACAGATGAAAAGCTTCTTTACTACATAAATAAAACAGAACCTTTATGGGAAAAATATCAATTAAGTATGTTTGAGATTGATATGTTAATCTCTGTACTTTACTTTTTAGATGAATCTGTGGATTATGTTGTTTATGAAGTAGGTTTAGGGGGCCGATTGGATGCTACAAATGTTATTACGCCGCTTGTGTCTGGTATAACAAATGTGGATTATGATCATATGAATATCTTAGGAGATACGATAGAAGAGATTGCTTTTGAAAAGGCAGGAATCATCAAACAATGTATCCCTGTTATCACAACTGAAACAAAGTTAAACGTACTGAATGTAATAAAGAAGATTGCCGCTGAGAATCAAGCGAGCTTGTGTGTTTTAGATTCACCTAAGTATACTTTGGGTGATAAGTCATTTACACTTGATATTGAAGATGGAATAACAATGAGAAATCAAGGAATCTATCAGAAAGATAATGCGAACCTCGCCATTAATCTTATTAAGTCATTAAAGTTAAACATTGATTTTGAAACAATTAAAAGAGGAATTGAGAAAACACATTGGGCTGGTCGATTCGAAGAAATTATTCCAAATGTCTATTTAGATGGGGCACATAATGATCAAGGTATGACACGCCTTATTGAAAGCTTGAATATGTTACCTAAACCCTGGACTGTAGTCTTTACGGCACTACTGGATAAGTCTCATCATGAGATGTTAGAGAAGTTATCAAGCAAGGTGGATAATTTAATCGTGACTGAGTTTGATTTCTATCGTGCTGAGAAAGCAAATGTATTGGCAGAAGGTTTGGATGTCATTGTGATACCTGATTATAAAGCAGCAATCCAAAAAGGATTGCAATTAAAAGCAAAAGGAACCCTGTTGATAACGGGATCCCTCTATTTTATATCTGATGCGAGAGCATATTTACTAGAAGCTATTTAATGGCTTCTTTTTTAATCTTTAGTATTTTTTAAAAGTCTTAAACCATTGAGAATAACAACGATTGTACTTCCTTCATGGAATAGAACTCCGAGTGGTAGATTCATTTGGCCAATGGAGTTAAGAATAACTAAGAACACAACAACACCCATTGAAAAGTAAATGTTCTGCCATACGATTTTATCTAGACGTTTTGATACTTTGTGTGCGTATGCAAAGTTCTTCATATCATTTTGCATTAAGACAGCATCTGCAACATCGATCGCAATGTCTGTACCATCGCCCATAGCAATACCAATATCAGCATTTACAAGAGCAGGGGCATCGTTAATGCCATCTCCCAGCATGGCAACCATGCCATAGTCTTTTTGTAGTTTGGCAATAATATTGACTTTATCTTCAGGATGTACTTCAGATCGTACATGAGTGATACCAATGTTTCTAGCAACTGCTTCAGCTGTCTTTTTAGCATCCCCTGTAATCATTACTGTTTGAATGTTTTGGTCATTGAGATATTTAATAACATCTACTGCACTATTACTTGCGATATCCATCATAGAAATTAAAACAAGTACTTCATCTTCTGTTCCAAAGTAAACAACTGTTTTTCCTTCTTCAGCATGTTCATCGGTCAGTATTTTTAAACTTTCTTCAACATGAGTGAATGATGAAGGTTTCCCAATTCTATAGTTCACACCTTCATGATGTGCAACTATTCCTGTACCAATAATGTTTTCTACATCAAAAGTAATTTCTTGAGTCATATTGAAGTGATTTAAGATAGCATTTCCTAATGGATGGTTTGCTTGTTTCTCCATTGCGATAATGATATCAGTGTAAAGAACAATTTGATCTTCTGTAATGTCTTTTTTGAAAACTACATCAGTAACAACTGGTTTACCTTGAGTTAAAGTTCCGGTTTTATCAAATGCGACTGCATTAATACCGGCAAGATTAGAAGCGAATGATCCGCCTTTGAATAGAACACCATGTCTTGCTAGGTTTGAAATAGCGGACAGTGTTGCAGGAACCGCAGAAGCTGCCAATGCACAGGGTGATGTAACTGTAAGGAACACCATACCGCGATAGAATGCTAAATCCCAACCCCAATTCAGTAGGTAATTACCAGCTAATACATAGAAAGGAAAAAGTATTAGAACCAGTGTAACGTATTTAGGTTCAAGTGATTTAATCTTTGTTGCTGTTTTAGATAAGTTTGACTGAGATTGATCAACAAGCTCTAAAATTTTAGCAAAGACAGTCTCACTTGGATCTTTAGTAACTTCCATAATGAATGAGCCATTACCGTTAATAGTTGAACCAAAGACTGTGTCTCCTATGCTAATTTCTTTAGGAATACTTTCTCCTGTAATACTAGATTCATCAATACTTGATTTGCCCTCAACGACAATACCATCAGTAGCAATTTGATCCCCAATATTTACTTGAAGTCTATCCCCGATGTTAAGCTCATTAACAGCCACAGTTTTTGTAGTGCCATCATCAAGAATCAAACGTGCTTCAGTGGGATTAAGATTCAGTAAATTAGTAATTTCTCTTTTACTTCTTCCTTCAGCATACTCTTCTAAGAAGTGTGCTCCAGCAAAAATAATGATGAGTAGCGCTCCTTCTTGAAAGTTGTTGATTAGCATTGCACCAATTGCAGCAAGTGCCATCAATAAGTGAATGTTAGGTGTGAATTTCTTATTTGCTTTTGTTCGATTATAGGTATCCGCAAAACCCTCACCAATAACATGATATCCTGCGGTCACAACGGAAATAGTAAATAGTATATTCTTTGTTATTCCTGCGCTGAAGAATTCTGCAATAATGAATAAAATGACTCCAACTATATATAGAATTATAGGCATTGACCCATGATCGTGGCCGCGATTGTGTTCTTTTTTCATAATTTACCTCCGAGAGTATATGAGCTGTCGTTCATATACTTATATTATAAAGTCTTTTTTAGTGAATGCAAGTACTATTCAAAAAAAGTATAAAACAACTTAAAACTTAAGTTTTTCATACACAAACATAGAGGTTATAGGAATTAATAGTTATAAACCAATTTGTTGAATTCTTGTTTAAAGTGTTTTAATGACTTACAATAATAGAAGGAGGTATGTAATTATGAAAGTAGTTTTAGTAAGACACGGTTATACCGAAGGAAATGACCAAGGTTTATATACTGGGTGGACAGACACAAAATTATCAGAGAAAGGCATTGCTGATCTCAAGTCATATAAAGAGACATACGATTATCCTGAAACAGATAGATACTATACTTCAGATTTATCCAGGACAATAGATACTTTTAAATTGCTATATGGTGATAAACCAATTACGGAATCAACATTCGCCTTTAGAGAAATAAACTTTGGAGAATATGAAAATCTAAATTGGAGTACAGTTGAAGGTATTCCTTATAATGAGGCCTACATTAGAAACCAACCTCATGTTGAAGGCGAGACTATTTCTCAGGTGAGCATGAGACTTCTTGGTAAACTAACGGCAGTCTTAAGAGAGATGGAAGATGAAGGGCAAGATTCGGTAACGATTGTTTGTCACTCTGGAGTTATTCGTACATTGATTATGTTTTTAAAACCCTTATCATTTGAAACATATTATCATATTGATACTCCCAATGGTTTAGGGTATATCATGGATATCGATTTTGATCGTAAAAATAATTACTTAACATTGAATGGCTATGAACCAATCGCGAAGAAGTAAGCACAAGGTGTTCGAAAGAACATCTTTTTTTATGCTTGTAATATTTCCCGGGGAATAGAAATATAAAGATACCCCCTTTCGCAATGGATGAATAAAAGGTACAATAAAGATAATAATCAAGAATATTAAAATAGTAAAACCTATGTTTGAGGAGTGTATACAATGGGACAAAGAAGTGCGGGCGTATCCATGGGGATATCAAATTTTCCAGGAAGTCTTGGTATTGGTGATTTAGGGGAAGATTCATACGAGTTTATCGATAGACTTGCAAGTTCAGATGTAAAAGTATGGCATGTGCATTCACTGAATCCAGAAAGTGCAAAGGGACTACTGTCATCATTTGCAGGCGATGAGGTCTATATATCTATTGAGAGTCTATATAATGAATATCAGATGGAAATAGATTATGAGAAAATAATTACATCCAGTGTCGACTTCAAAGCAGTGAGAGCATTGAAACGTGATTATTTATCCAAGGCTTATCAAAACTTTAAACCTGATTCTAGTTACGATGAATTTCTAAGCCATGCACATTGGCTTGAAGATTATGCGAATTATAAAGTTCTCAGAATGGAAAATAACACTTCTAACTGGAAGACTTGGGAAAAAGACGGAGTAGATGTGGAAAAGATTTCTTTTGAGAAATTTATCCAATATATATTCTTTCAACAGTGGTCTCAAGTAAAAGAGTATGCAATGCACAATAATATAAAGATTGTAGGAACCACAACATTAGACTATGACTATGTATCTTGTGAGGTTTATAATGCTCCTTCATTATTTAATTTGAATGGAAAACCAGAAAATATTAGTATTAATTGGGAAGAAAACAAAAAAGATAATTACAAACTTTTCTTAAAGAAGCTTCAATGGAATCAAGAACTTTTCGATACGATTTATCTGAAGTCAGATGTATTAATGCACTCTGATGATGTAAACAATTATAAAGCTTTGTTAGAGGCACTGATTAAACAAGATGAAAATTTGAATGTTTTAGTTGAAACTGAATTAAGTGATGAGACTGTTATAAAACTACATAAGGTTTATGGTATGCGCGGTGCACAATTAGTTGATCTCAAGGATTATCTTACTTCAAAAGAAGAGTGTGATGTTGTATATATGACAAAAGAGTCAGATCCTTCTATTGGAGATGCGATTCATTCAATGAGGTTTTACAAGAGATTGTCTGTTTTACAGAGCTTGAGAAAATCATACTTAGTTGATAAAAACATTATTGATCGTATGAATCACTATATATTGAATACATCAATATCTTTAGTTGTTTTGTCAGTTGAGGATATCATTCGTTCTAATAGAATGTTGAGTAGTTATCCAGATGCTCAGGATTTCGATTTTAAAATATCAAAGAAATTATCAACATTAGAATGGCTTGATGAAGGATTTAAAAATTTAAAATCATGGATTGAGTTGACTAATCGAAAGTAGATTCAATCTATGTGATATAATTAAATTAACAGGAGGTCATTATGAAGACAATTAAATTGAATAATGGTTTAGACATGCCCGTAGTTGGTTTTGGTACATGGCAAACACCGAGTGGAGAAGTTGCTGAGACATCTGTGTATCAAGCGTTAAAGGCAGGTTATCGCCACATTGATACAGCGGCAGTTTATAAAAACGAAGCCAGTGTTGGTGATGGTATTATTAAAAGTGGCGTTAAACGAGAAGATATCTTCTTAACTACAAAACTTTGGAATGATGCACACTCATACGAAGGTGCTAAAGAAGCGATTGAAACGTCACTGAAGAAGTTACAGGTCGATTACTTGGACCTTTATCTCATTCACTGGCCAAACCCTAAACTCATTCGTGATGCGTGGGAACAAGGCAATGCGGATGCATGGCGTGCGATGGAAGAAGCAGTTGATGCCGGTAAGATTCGTGCAATTGGTGTTTCTAATTTCCATGAACATCATTTAGATGCCTTACTAAAAACAGCTAGAATTAAGCCAGCTGTCAATCAAATTTATGCAAGTCCATCAGATCCACAGGAAGCACTAAAAGCTTATAATGATGCTCATGATATCGTTACTCAAGCATACAGTCCACTTGGAACAGGAACAATTTTAGAAAATGATGCATTGAAGGCGATAGCTTCAAAGTACTCTAAGAGTGTTGCCCAAGTTGCGATTCGCTGGTCCATACAGAAAGGTTATGTACCACTTCCAAAATCAGTGACAGAATCAAGGATAATTGAAAACCTTGATGTGTTTGATTTTGAACTATCCCAAGAAGATGTGGACACAATCAGTACATTAAAAGGAATTGGTAAAGAATCACCAAATCCAGATACAGTAGATTTCTAATTATTAAAGAGCTCACATTAAACAGTGAGTTCTTTTTATTTATACGGCGAATAAAAAAGGAAGCAAGTATGCTTCCT
>CAYPHX010000019.1:0-24780 GCA_964410635.1 uncultured Erysipelothrix sp.
GTTAGAGTTCCACCTAACCAACGTTGGTTCATGAAGAATGATCCACTTCTTAGTGATTCTTCAACAACGATTGTTTGTGCTTGTTTTTTAGTACCAACGATTAGTAATTTACCGTTTTTCTCTGCAATATCGCGTAAAGCTGTATATGCTTCCTCGATTAATGCTTGTGATTTTACTAAATCGATAATATATACACGATTCTTTTCACCATAAATAAATGGTTTCATTTTTGGGTTCCAACGACGTGTTTGGTGTCCGTATTGAACCGCTCCTTCTAGTAATTGTCTTACTGTAACTATTTGTGACATGTGATGTCCACCTTTCCGTTTTTCCGCCACTGATTCGAATAATAACAACTCATTTTGATGAGCACGGGTTATTAGATCCACAGTGTGAGAACTGACTTTTTTAGCCATTTATAATTCTATCATAAGCTATCTTTATTATCAAGTATTTGCTTTTATAGTTTCAATCATATCCAGCACCATCTTTAAAGCATGCGAAACTGATTGAGAACGAATGCGTAATCTATCCGATGAGTAATTGCGTGAGAGCATTAATTCCTTAACATCTTCATCGTCCTTAGTTTTAACACAAATGTAAACGAGCCCCACTGGTTTATCAATTGTGCCACCACCTGGTCCTGCAATCCCTGAAACAGTTACCGCAATATCAGCTCCTGACAACTCTAATAATGATGCCGCCATTTCTTGAACAGTTTCCTTTGATACTGCACCATGATGTTTGAGTGTTTCTTCTTTGACAGCTAAGAGTTTTCTTTTAACATCATCACTATAAGTAATAAGACCCATACTGAATACAGATGAGCTCCCTGGTACATCTGTGATCCTTTTACCTAGCCATCCTCCAGTACAACTTTCTGCAGTAGCGATTTGAAGATTCGCTTCTTGTAAAGATTTAACAACTGTTTCTTGTAAGGTTGGTATGTCTACACTATAGACATATCTTCCAAATGTTTCCTTGATTTCTTTTATAACCGGTTCAATCAATGCATATCCTGCTTCTTGATTGGGTGCACTGGCTGTGATTCTTAAATAAATACCATCTTTACCAGAATATGGCGCAATGGTTGGATTAGAATAAGCAACCATCTTTTCTTTAAGTATGTCTTCTATCAGTGATTCACCAATATCATAGAGATACACGCGTTTTGAAACAATGGTCATTCCCGTCTCTTTTTGAAAGAAAGGCATCACACTACTCTCAAACATTGGCTTCAGTTCATGGGGTGGTCCGGGTAGTAAAATAACAATCTTGCCATTTGATTCAACCAAAATACCTGGAGCTGTACCATTCTCATTAACAAGAACAGTGGCGCCTTGGGGAATATAGGCCTGTTTTTTGTTGTTGTCGGTAAGTTTTCTTTTGGAACATTTAAATATTTGAATGATGCGATCATAACTCTCTTCGTGAAAGACCATATCTAAACCTAAGACTTTTGCGACGACTTCTTTAGTCATATCATCGTAAGTTGGTCCCAACCCACCTGTTAAGAATACAACATCAGATCGCTTAAATGCTTGTGAAAACAAATTAGATAATCTTTGTTCATTGTCTCCAACCGTTGAATGGAAGTAACAATTGATTCCTAATTCTGCCAGTCTTTTTGAAATATACTCTGAATTGGTATCTACAATATCACCAATTACTATTTCAGTACCCACACTAATTATTTCTGCTTTCATAATATGCCTCCATCTCTATCTATAATATCACAATTTATCACTCGATGATTATGATATACTAAAAATAGAAAAGGATGATTAGATGAAATTGTTTGAAGAAGCATCAATTGGAAAGATGCACGTTAAAAATAGGTTTGTGATGGCTCCAATGTGTATGTATAGTGTTGAAGCGATGGATGGTGTTGCGACATCATTTCATCAAGCACACTACGCACAAAGAGCCATAGGTCAGGTTGGTTTGATTATTGTTGAAGCAACAGGCGTTGTCTCTGAGGGACGCATTAGTGATCATTGCTTGGGTATTTGGAACGATACACAAAAAGAAGCTTTAAAGAAAGTTGTAGATGCTGTTCACTTACAAGACTCAAAAATTGCCATTCAATTGAATCATGCAGGGAGAAAATGTGGTGCAAATGTTCCTGAGATATTTGGTCCTTCCGCAATCTCATTTAATGATGAGAGTAGAAAACCTGTCGAAATGTCACAACGACAAATTAAAAATATGATTCAAGATTTTACTGATGCAGCACAAAGAGCAGATGAAGCAGGATTTGATGCGATTGAACTACATATGGCTCATGGTTATTTATTATCGAGCTTCATGAGTCCAATCAGTAACCAAAGAATCGATAAGTATCGTGATAGTGCTGTTCTATATAAAGAGTTAATCGACTCAATTAAAACAGTTTGGCCAAACGATAAGCCAATCATTGTTCGTATCAGTGCTACTGATTATGAAAAAGATGGTTATGGTGTAGAACATGTTGCGAAAGTCTTAAATCCAATCTTAGATGATATCGCATTAATCCATGTATCTACAGGCGGCATTACACCGACAAACCCTAAAGCTTACCCTTCTTATCAAGTGCCTTATGCTACACAACTTAAAGCACTCACCCGAAAAGAAGTTGTTGCGGTTGGTCTTATTATAACATGTGAGCAAGCGATCGATATTATCGAGAATGATCGTGCTGACTATATTGGTCTTGGGCGTATCTTATTAAGAAACCCTCACTTTGTACTGGAGTGTTTCATGCAAACTGGAAGAAAACACCTTCTACCTAAAGCTTATCAAAGAGCATTTAGATAATTAAAAACCCGCAAGAAATAAATTCTTACGGGTTCTTTTTTTATCGTTTTCTAAAGAAATCTGGAATACCACTGTCTTCTTCTTCAGTTGGCTTGTCTACATCCTGTTTTGGACTTGAACGTCTGAATTCACTTGGGTAAACTGGTTCATTACTCTTATAATCCTCTGGTGAATCAAATCCAGTAGCAATTACAGTTACAATAATTGCATCACCTAGATTATCATTGATTGCAACACCAAAGATAATTTCCATATCACTGCCTGCAGCTTCACGAATATGTGCTACAGCATTGTTTGCATCTTGAATTGTCATTGTGTTACCACCTGTAACATTAATGATTGCATGTTTTGCACCATCAATTTGTGCTTCTAGTAAGGGAGAGGTAATCGCACTTTGTGCTGATTTGAATGCTTTCTCATCCCCTTCTGCCATACCAATTCCAATTAAGGCAGTTCCTTTATTTTTCATGACTGTCTTCACATCCGCAAAGTCTAAGTTAATGAGTGCTGGTACTGCAATTAAGTCTGTAATTGTTTGAACACCTTGTCTTAAAACATTGTCTGCTTCAATAAAGGCATCTTGGAAAGGAATATTTCCAATAACTTCAAGTAATTGATTGTTGCTTACAATAATGAGTGAGTCAACATGCTTTTTAAGTTCTTCTAATCCAGTGTGTGCGTTTTTAGAACGGTTTGGTCCTTCAAATAAGAATGGTTTTGTAACAATCCCTACAACCAGTGCCCCTTCTTCTTGAGCAAGTTTTGAGAATAATGGTGCTGCACCTGTTCCGGTACCGCCTCCTAAACCAGCTGTAATGAATACCATGTCTGTATCTTTTACTATTTCACGGATTTCATCTTCACTTTCTTCGGCTGCCTTACGTCCCATTTCTGGAACTGAACCAGCACCCAATCCACCTGTTAATTGCGGCCCTAAAACCACTTTATTTGCGACAGGTGATGCATCAAGTGCTTGAATATCAGTGTTTGCTACATAGAACTCTACACCATTCACACCTTCATCTACCATACGGTTAACAGCGTTACATCCTGCTCCACCGACACCGATAACTTTAATTCTTGCTATATTATTTCTTATCATTTAAATATCCTCCCGTTTTTATTCAACGAATAAATCCTTTATTTTCTTAGTGAAATTTGCTGTTGAAGATTTGTGTGCTTCTTTTGCTTCTTTTTCTTTGTAAATCATTTTTGAGTAAAATTCTTTTTCATTAATACTTGAAAGAGAAGTTTCTCTAAATGCATGATTGTCTTTATAGTAGTAAAACGCGCCTGTTAATGTTGTAAATGCAGGATCTTTTACACCAAAGCCGTTTGGCATGTATGATGTAACATCTTTTTTCGAAATACTTTTAAGTATTCGGACAAGACCTTGTGTTGTACTGGCTTCTCCAGTAAGAACAAACTTTGCATCACCATAATCAAATATTGGTTTAGATGTATCGAATACTTCATTCAATATGTTAATAACATCTTTTCCAATATACTCAAGTATATCATGTTTGCTGAGTGTATGATCTTTGGTTTTTGTTGTCCATGCAAAGATTGGGTCTTTTGAAGCACCAACTTCACTAACATCTAAGTTCATATAAATTAAGCGTTCAATAACATCATCCTTGAATCCATATAAGTGATGCATCTTATCAAATATTTCCTTAAATGTATGATCTAAATATACATTTGATAACAATTGCCCTTTGTTGAAGAGACTTAACTTTGTCGCATGTCTTTCAAGGGTTACGGCAATCACTGGATTGTTGATGGATTGTTCTAGTAAATTTGCTTCTTTAGCAAGCGCTAAGTCGTCTAATATAATATCAATGACCTCAAGTCCTGTACCTTCAACAAGGCGTAAGTAATCAAAGACTACTTCACGATCTGCATAGAAGCGTGTTGCTTCAACACTCATCGTATGTGTTTTTTCATTGATTGGTAGTTTTCGAGTTGCGATACCATTAATATGATAACGATTGATCAATACATTTGTAAGCACTGAGCCATCTAAAATATTTTCTTTAGAAAATTGATTATAGACGTTGACTAAGTCTTCTTGTTTAACAACTTGATTAACAAGCACTGTTTCCAAGTCTTGATTCACACGAAGATTAACTCCTGGAATCAACATTAAAACGGAAGTAATCTGACTTCCGATATTTTTAGATGCATTCGCAATACTTTTAAGAATTGCTTCACGCACACTATTTGAGTTAGTTATTTTAAAGTTATTTATCCCTTTGTGTGCAACCCGCTCTATTTTCAAGATGTTTAGTCTTCCATTATAGAACTGGCCAACGATTAACCGAACTTCATGTTCCTGAAGTTCCAGGGCTGCAATGATTCTCTTATCCAAATCGTGACCTCCTAGTATTATATCTAATTTTATCATAGATACCATGAATATTAAAGGTAGAATAAACATTATCCATCAATTTATTACTTTTGCACTTTTATAGAACCTGAATGGCCATTATGTTAGTATATAACTAGAAACATTTTGTTTCGCAATACTTTTTCAAACTTTTTCAATAAAGTATTGTACTTATGAATATCATATGATATGATGACTTAGCAATTCAGGACGAAAGGGGGTTACGGTATGCCTAGAAAATGCTCCGTATCCGGAAAAAAAGGTATGACTGGAAACAAGCGATCACATTCACTTCACGCAACGCGACGTAATTGGAATGTAAACTTACAAAAAGCGACAATTATGGTGGATGGAAAACCACAACGTGTCCGTATTTCCGCTCGTGCCTTAAAATCATTGAAAGCTCAAGCAGCTAAATAAGAAAGACGGGATATCCCGTTTTTTTTATGCCCAAATGAAAAGAAGTCTATTTTAACTCAATAGCCAGTGATGGTTATTAAGCTTTATAGACTTCTTTTTTAGTATTTTGAAATAAACTCTTGGCAAATTAGTGCTGAATTCTTAGCTGCAAACTCTAAGTACTCATCAAACTGTAACTCATTACCATCTTTATACTGAACATCTGATAGTGCTCTTATGACAATAAACGGGATGCCTTGTCTTGAGGCAGCTGCACCAATGGCACTGGCTTCCATCTCCACACAAATGGCTTCAGGAGTCTTTTCTTTAATGCGTTTATAAGCATATGAATCATGAACGACAAATTGATCACCTGATACGATAAGACCATGATAAACATGATGGCCTAAGGCCTTTGACACTGCTTCTGCGAGTGTTGAAGCTTTTTTATCTGTATGATAAATAAATCTTTTATCTAAATGACTTTCAGGACCAATATCAAAGTCATGACTTAATACAGTTGTCGCAAGCACAATATCTCCCACACGTTGTGAGTCTACTAAGCCGCCTGCTGAACCGATATTAATCACAAGCTCTGGTTTGAAGTGTTGTGTTAAAACTGCCGTTGTATAGGCTGCATTAATCTTCCCAACACCTGATTGTGCTAAGATAACATCTTTACTAGATAGTTTCATATTTACAATTGAAATATCTAGGTAATGACTTTCTACAACATCTTCACCTAAATTTTTAAGCGCATCGACTTCTTCTTTCATTGCTGCAATAATTAAAATCATACTTCCACCTTTGAGAAAATTATCATAACTTTCTCCCCTTCTTCTAATATTCCTTCTTGATCAAAATCTGTATAAATATTTGCTTTATAGCCTTTGTCTTCAAAAAGTTGTATTAAATCTTCTGGTTTAAATACCCACTGGTAGACTTGTTCAATTTGACCATTGAGATAATTAATTGTATGAATTAAATTATCTTCATACACTTCAATTTGATACGCGTAGTCAAAACTCTCAGTGCTACCTTCTTCAAAATAGGGTTCTTCAAATTCCTTTAAGCGATATAAGTGATGAAAATCAACAATAATATGATTAGAAAGCTTTGTAGATGTTTCGACAAAGTCATTCAAGTTATCCTTATTTTGCATGTAATTCAGTGAGTCTCCAACACAGATTAAAGTATCAAACATTGTGTCTGACTTATAATCCATAAAGCTACCGACTTGTATCTTATTGTCTAGTCCTGGATATTTATCTATGGCTTTTTTTAGCATTGAATCATCAATATCAACGCCTAAAACATCATACTCTTGATTTAAGAGGTTCAGTAAATCCCCTGTCCCACTTGCAAATTCAAGAATAGATTTTCCTTTAATATGTTTCTTCAAGAAATCATAATACATTTTAGTACCTTCTAAATCAGAAAAGAGAAGGTCATAAGTATTATTCACGAATAAATTCCTTGTATAGTTTATCTAAATTATAATGGCTACGCTCTTCAGTAGTAAAGATATGTGCAACAACATCAATTGCATCAATAACAATCCAAGTTGCATCACTTGTATTACCTTGTGGCTTTACTTTAAATCCATTGTCTACTACAGCTTTTTCAACAGCATCTGCGATTGCTTTCACTTGACGTAAACTTTGTGCATCACAAATGATGAATGCATCAGCAATAGGGCTTGTGTTTTTAAAGTCCGCTACAACAATGTCATGTGCCTTCATATCTTCCATAGTTTCTTTAATTAAATTCTGTAAATTCATATTTTCTCCTTCAAGTACCTTCTTTGTACTTCTTTTAATTGATTAAATGTTTTTCTTAAATCTTGTTTAGCACTGTTGATATAGGCTTCTGAGTCGTAGTTTCGTCCACGCTCACACTTATCTGCAATATAAAGTAACATGGCATAGGGATTTGTGTTAGAGCCGGTAACATGGCCCTGAATGGCTCTTAGAACCATTCTATCCTTGATATAATAGTTTTTACTTAGGATACTGCGTGCTGCAAAACCATGGTAAATGGCAGGTGCCAATACTAATTGATTTGCATCAAGCCCTTTAACATAAGATACCAGCGCTTCATTTGAATCTTCTTTAGCATAATCATGCATCATACTCATTAAGATAATTCTATCTTCATCCATATGATGACACTTCCCAATTTCCAAAGCCAAATCTTTTACACGCAGTGTATGTTGGTAACGAAACTCGGATAACTTCGTTTGTAAGATTGAGTCTAAATATAGATTATGCCTCATGAAGTAGTTTAATACTTTTGGATCTGTTTCAGTTGATAGACCATTACGTATTTCTGTAGATGAAATATCTAAGAAATCACCTGTAATTATTCTATATGGATGGTCATGGTTTTCTTGGGGTCTGTTGTAAACTATAAATTCAACTAAACGATTCAACTCATCAAAGTCTTTCCATTTATTTAAGTGTGGGATTTGATCTGATCCCAGTAACCATTTGAACTGGATATTGGGATACTCTTTTTTTAAGACTTTAATTGTATCAATGGAGTAGGATGGTTTTGGCAGCCTTTCTTCAATTGTACAAACTTTAAGTTTCTTATGGTGTGAAATAGATAAGTCCAACATCTTCTTTCGATGATAGAAACTTGTTCCTTCATCTTTAAAGGGACTTTGGGCTGCTAAAAGAAACCAAAGTTCGTTTGCTTTGGTTTCTTTTAGTGCCGCTTTTGCGATTTCTATATGGCCTGTATGTACAGGATCAAATGTGCCACCAAAAAGAATGACTTGTCTCAAACAATAATTCTTCCCTTCTTGCTGTAGCGATACAGAACGATAACACGTCCCACAACACTGACAACGTCACATGAAAAATCTTCTGATAAGATTTCTGCGACTTCTTTTGCACTGATTGGTGCAGTTTTGAGTAAATTTACTTTAACAAGATTATGTCTAATTAAAGCATCTTCAAAACTTTCTAGAACAGTTTCTGTTAAACCGTTTTTACCAATTTGTACAATTGCTTTTTCATCATGAGCAATACTTCTTAATTTTTTCTTTTTATCATTACTTAACATTTAAATAATCGCCTTTCTTAAGATGACATCAGCATCTACATCCATTTTTGTTTCTAAAGATTTTAATGCGCCTTGAATGGATACAAAACCGACATCAAAGATTTCTAAATCGACACGTTTATCAGCTGTAGGCCAGTTTCGTGTACGATATTTTGAATCTTCTACCATAAAGTCATGCTGTAACTCTAAGTTTGCATCTGCTCTTTCTGGTTTAACGCGTTTTACCTTAAACGGTAAGTAACTTACAAATACAATGGTTTTAACAGGATCTACAACAATATAACCAAGATTTCCAATCATAATTGCTTGTTTTTCATAGATCTGAATAATCATGGGTTTGATTGGCTTTTGTGGGGCCAACATCAATAAATGATCATCATTGAATTTCTCTACAATCTTAGTTTCTTGGATGAATCCAGGTGTATCATAAACTTCATAGTCATCATTCTCAATTTTGATGATGCCTGCAGTAGTCGATGAGACTGGTGAGACTGATAAAGCATCTTCTTCAAGTAGTGCATTAAGTAAACTGGATTTACCAGCATTAATACATCCTACAAAAGCAACTGGAGCATCATCAAGATAAGGATACAATTTATCTAAACTCTTTGGTTTTTTAGCGGATACAAAAATTAAATCTTGTAGCGCAATATTGTACTCTTTTAACAATCGCATCACTGATTGTCTTAATTTACCATCAGAAACTGAGTTTGGTAATAAATCTCTTTTATTTATCAGTAATACAACACTTTTATTTTGAAGTGCACGAATCAAGCCACTGTGAAGTGACTGGTTCAAATGCATGATATCGACAATCCAAAAGATGTGTCCATCAAATTCTTCAATGAATTGTGTTGTCTTATCTGTATCAACTTCTTGTTTTACCCGTTTAAAGTCGCGATAGTGACGCAGTCTAAAGCATGATTGGCAATAGTCTTGAGTTATATCTCTGACATAACCTGCGCCTTCTTTTTCTTGATTTTGTAGCGTAATACCGCAGCCCAAGCATTTTTTATTTTCCATTATTTTTCCTACTTTTCTTTTCGTCACTATTATAACAATTACAACTCAAGTTTCAACTCTTCTACCTTGGGTTTATCTTCAATAACTGGTGCTTTAATCTTCTCAGTATATGTTAATTTTTCTAAAATAGAAAAATCTTCAATCTTCAGTACTGTTGAATAGGTTGCTTCAAAGTCCATTAAAGGTATACTTTTGAGTTCAAATATATCCAATGTTTCATGATATAAAGTAACACTGTCTTGAATATTTCCAACACCAACAAACTTAATTTGATGTGGATTTGATTTTACTTTCTTTGCGATCGATACGCCCATTGTATTTCGATTATGAATATCTAAGTCATGCGCTTTAAAGCGTTTGAACTGATGACGATCTGTAAGAATATAAATTTCAGTTTCATCTGAAAGTATGTTTGCATGAGCGATGCTATCTTTGTCTTTTAGACGCATCGCAATAACACCTTTTGCACGAAGCCCTTGATCATTAATGTCTTTAATGTGAAGTCGCATCATTTGCCCGCTTAGACTAGCAATCAGAATATCATCTGTATCTTTTGCTAGTTTACCACTTACAAGATGTGCACCTTTATCAAGATTCATTAAATCATAAAGTCGATTATTACGTCTTACTTCTAATAAGTTGAGCGGTGTTTTCTTAATTAAGCCATTTGAACTGACAGTCAATACAAACATATGTGTATCAAAGTCATTGACCATAAAGGCTGAGATTACTTTCTCGTTGGGTTCCAACTTAACATATTGATTTAAATGTGATCCCATATCACGCCATCTGGCTTCTTCAATATCATGGACCAATAAATGTCCATATCTTGCTTTATTGGTAATGAATACAACTTGGTCTAATGTATTTACCTGCCCTAATAAGATGGGTCTGTCTTCATCATTGAGTGTAATTTCATTTTGTCTGCTTGAGTTATATGATCTTAAACTAACTTTTTTAATATAACCTTCATGAGATAGACTTAACATCATTTCTTCACTGGTAATTAAACTTAAGTGATCAATTTCTAAATCTGATATTTCATTTTCAATTACAGATCGACGTTTCACATCAAATTCAGCAATCATATCATTAAATTCTTGAATCATTACTGAGTTGAGTACATCTTTATTTTCAATAATATTTTTAAGACTTGCGAGATCAAGACTTAACTTTTTAAATTCTTCTTTTAAACTGACAATATCAGTGGATGATAATCGATACAGTTGTAAATCGACAATCGCACTGGCTTGTTCATGCGTAAAACCAAAGGCTTCCATAAGATTATCTCGTGAATCACCACGGTTTTTAGAAGCACGAATGACTTTAATCACTTCATCAAGAATGCTAACTGCTTTAATGAGTCCTTCAAGTAAGTGAAGTCTTTTTTCTATTTGCGCATAGCGATATTTAGAACGATTTAAGATCACTTCTTGTCTAAATTCAATATAGGCATCTAAAATCTTCATAACCCCTGTTAATTGAGGTCTTTGGTTAATGATCGATACCATATTCGCATTAAAGTATATTTGCAAGTCTGTTTCTTTGAGTAGTAAGTTTAAGATACTTTCTGCATTGGACTCTTTTTTACAGTCAATCACAATTCTTAAACCATTTCTGTCCGATTCATCTCTAACATCCATAACAGCACTGAGTTCATCAACAAACTTATCAAAGCGCAATTCATCAATCTTACGTACAAGATTTGATTTAATGACATCATATGGCAGTTCAGTAACAACAATTTGCTTCATGCCACGCTTATCTAGTATTTCAGTTTTAGCTCGAACAACAATCCGTCCACGTCCTGTTTCAAGGATATTATGTATCCCTTCTTTAGACTGAATGATGGCTCCTGTTGGAAAATCAGGTCCTTTAATGAACTTCTTAATATCTTTAAGAGTGCTTTCTGGATTGTTGACACGATGAATGGTTGCGTTTAAAACTTCCTTAAGATTGAAAGGTGGAATATTTGTAGCATATCCGGCCGCAATCCCTGTTGAACCATTGATCAATAGATTAGGAAATCTTGCGGGAAGAATGGATGGCTCTGTTGTAAAGTCATCATATGTTAAAACAAAAGGCACAACATCTTCATCAATATTCTCTAATAATGAATGTGATATTTTTGATAGTCTTGCTTCTGTATAACGCATTGCCGCAGCTGGGTCATCATCAATAGAACCATTGTTCCCTTGCATATCGACCAGTGGCATATTACTTTTCCATTCTTGTGATAATCTTACCATTGCATCATAAACAGAAATGTCACCATGAGGGTGATAGTTACCAATTACAATACCGACTGTTTTAGCAGATTTACGGTAAGGTTTATCAAAATTATTACGTTCTTTATGCATCGCAAACAGGATACGTCTTTGTACTGGTTTCAAGCCATCACGAACATCTGGTAGTGCGCGTTCTTGAATGATATATTTTGAGTAACGACCAAAGCGTTCTCCTACAATATCTTCCAGTGGCATTTTTATTACATCATGAGACATGGTCATCCTCCTCTAGCGTGAAGGCTACGTTGGTCTCTATCCAATCACGTCTGATATCTACTTTATCACCCATTAAAGTCATAACGCGGCGATCAGCTTTATAAAAATCATCAATTTGAACTTGAATCAATGTACGACTGTTTGGATCCATTGTGGTATCCCATAACTGATCTGCATTCATTTCACCAAGACCTTTATATCTTTGAATCTCAAGTTTTCCATGTTTTTCTCTTATAGCATCCAGTTCATCATCTGTATAAAGGTAATGAACTTTCTTTTTAATCTCAACACGATACAGTGGGGGTTGTGCAATGTAAACAAGGCCTGCCTCCACAAGTGGTCTCATGTATCTAAAGAAGAATGTTAATAAGAGTACTTGAATATGGGCTCCATCGGTATCCGCGTCAGTCATAATAATAACTTTATTATAGTTAGAGTCTTTAACATCGAAATCACTTCCAACACCTGCGCCAACTGTATGAATGATTGTATTTAATTCTTCATTTTTAAGTATGTCTTCAAGTTTGGCTTTTTCCGTGTTTAAAACCTTACCACGTAAAGGTAAGATTGCTTGAAACGAAGAGTCTCGTCCTTGTTTCGCACTTCCACCCGCTGAATCACCCTCAACTAAGAATAATTCGTTTTTTGATTTGTTTTTTGTTTGAGCATTCGCAAGCTTCCCTGATAAGAGACGTTCCATTCTTGGTGAACGCCCTTTTCGTGCCGTATCACGTGCACGTCTTGCGGCTTGTCTTGCGGCTGCAGATTTTTGAATCTTACCAAGAATTGCCATGGATGATTCATGATTTAAATCTAAATAACGGGGTAGCTGTTCTAAAATAACGTTCTCAACGATATTTTTTGCTTGCGGTGTACCCAATCTTCCTTTTGTCTGTCCTTCAAATTGAAGTAAGTTTTCAGGAATGGAAACAGATACAATTGCTGAAAGTCCTTCTCGAATATCAGCACCTTCAAAGTTTTTATCTTTTTCTTTAAGAATATTTTGTTTCCTTGCATAATCATTAATAACTTTGGTAAGACCACTTCGATACCCTACAACATGGCTTCCACCATCGGATGTACGCACAAGGTTTACATAAGAGTAAACATTTTCGCTATAGCCAGTATCATATTGTAAAGCGACATTCACTTCGATGCCAGATCCTTCTCCTGAAATTAAGATTGTGTCATTCAATACTTCTGTATCTTCATGAATATATGCCATAAATGCAAGAAGGCCTTCTTCATACTTATAAACCTTAGATTCTTCAGTACGTCTATCTTCTACAATGAATTCAATACCTTGTAAAAGAAATGCGGATTCTTGAACACGTTCACAAATAATATCAAAAGATAATTTTGATCCTTTAAATATAGATGCATCTGCCTTAAATTTTACAAATGAACCTTGTTTTTGTTTATCATTGGAAACTTTAAGTTCACTGATGACTTGTCCGCCATCCTTAAATTCCATTTCGTATTTCTTATTATCTTTATATACAGTCGCTTCTAATTGTGTACTTAAAGCATTCACAACGGATGCTCCAACACCGTGAAGTCCCCCACTTGTTTTATAGCCTGCTTCACCTGAGAATTTTCCTCCGGCATGAAGCACCGTAAAAATAACCTGTAATGCAGAAACACCACTTGGATGTTTTTCTACAGGCATACCACGACCATAGTCTCTTATTGAGACAGTTAAATCATCTTCTATAACGAGTTTAATTGAATCACCATAACCATTGAGGGCTTCGTCAATCGCATTGTCCATAATCTCCCAAACGAGATGATGTAAACCTCTTTGATCTGTCGAACCAATATACATACCCGGCCTTTTTCTTACGGCCTCTAAACCTTCAAGTATTTCAATACTCGAAGCTGAGTAATTTGTTTCTTTCAACATTAAAAACCCCTCTCACTGTCTTATTATAGCAAAAATATAATAAAGATGTCATTGTGTTTAAATAAATGATAAAATAAGTGAGAGGTGGAGCATATGAAATTTATTATTTCTTCTCTTATTGGTTATGTGATTGGGTCAATTCCCTTTGCACTTGTAGTCGGTAAGTTATTTTATAAAGTAGACATTAGAGAACATGGTTCAGGAAATCTTGGTGGCACAAACGCCGGAAGAACTTTAGGCGCAAAAGCAGGTGTGGCAGTTGCAGTACTGGATGTATTGAAAGCATCAATTGCAATGCTTATCGTAAGACTATTTGCACCAGATGCAATTATCTTCGCAGGTTTCTTTGCGACAATAGGTCACTGTTACCCATTATTCGCAAACTTCAAAGGTGGTAAAGCAGTCTCTACAGCGGCAGGTTTCCTACTTGCGATATCAATCATGATTACTGGAAACTTCTTATTACACTTTGTAGTGCCTGTATTAATATTCTTTGTTTTATTATATTTTACAAAGATGGTCTCTTTATCCGCAATGATTATGTTAGTTTCAGCAACTATTTTACTTTTCATTTCAAAAGTAAATCTAAGCATCAGCCTAACATTTCTAGTGATTACATTAATTGTTATCTATAGACATAAAGAGAATATTGATCGTATATTAAAAAATGAAGAGAGAAAAATTACTTGGATGTAAACTAGAAGCTTAAACAGCTTCTTTTTTATTGACAAAAACAAGAGTTTACTATATTCTTGTATTAGTTAACTAACACAAAGGAGAAGACTATGATTCAAATTAAAAATTTAAGTAAAACATACAACAAGAGTTTTGTTGCTGTTGATAATATTTCAATGGACATCAAACCTGGAACAATTGTTGGATTTATCGGACCCAATGGTGCTGGAAAAACAACCTCACTCAATATGATTACAGGAATTTTGAAACAAGATTCAGGAACAATCACAATCAACAATTATGACACACTCACAGATAGCATGAAAGCGAAGTATGAGTTTGGTTTTGTATCTGATGATCCCAATTCATTTCTAAGTTTAAAAGGGATTGAATACTTGAACTTCATTGCTGATGTCTATGGCATCGATCAAAAGACACGCGAGGAACGTATTAAGTATTATGCGAAAGAATTATCGTTAGAAGATAGCTTGGGTGATAAAATCACCTCTTACTCACATGGTATGCGTCAAAAGATTATGGTTATTGGGACCTTAATTCATGACCCAAATGTATTGATCCTAGATGAACCTTTAACAGGTCTTGATCCACATTCATCCTATGTCTTAAAAGAGATTATGAAAAAACGTGCAGAAGAAGGTAAAGCAGTCCTTTTCTCTACCCACGTATTAGAAGTTGCTGAGAAGCTATGTGATCAAATTATTATCATTAATCATGGTCATATCCTTTATACAGGAACCCTTCAAGAGTTAAAAGAAACTTACGATGGTTACTCTTTAGAAGAAATCTTCTTAGAGGTTACCAAAGCATGAAACGATTTCTTTCTCTAACTAAAGTTATGTTAAAAGGAAGCCTGAACAGCTTAAATAACTTACAAGGTTTTAAAAAGAAAAAGAATGACAGTCCCTTAAAAAGATTCGGTACCTATGTATTGATGATTGGACTTGTACTCTACTTTGCTGCACTTGTTTACTTTCCAAGTAAATATGTTATCGAGACCATGGTAGCTTGGGGACAGCCCAGTTTACTCATTGGCCTTCTCAATGCCTTTGCGCCAATCTTAGTCTTATTCTTTACGATTGCTGCAATTCCAGGGATATTCTATTTCTCAAAAGATATAGAAAGTTATATTCCCTTACCTTTTAAAGCTTGGGAAATTACAGCAGCAAAATTCTTTACTGCTTACTTACAAACCTTATTTACTTTATCAGTCTTATTGATCCCACTTTACTTTAATTACTTTGTCATTGTAAAGCCTGGCATCATGTTTATATTCACATCGCTCATTACAGGCATCATGTTACCTGTTATTCCAATGGCAATCAGCTTACTGGTAGTAGCGGTATTAATGCGCTTTGTTCCTTTCTTAAAGAATAAGAGTTTATACGTTTACTTAAGTACAGCCTTTATCGTACTTCCAGTATTTCTAATTTCATTCTCTTTATCATCGATGCAAACAGATGGGAATATCGCACAAATTATCGTAGACTCAATCATCGCAATGGATGATTCAATCTACAGTACAATTTCTCTTTTCTTTCCGACATCACAAATGTTTACCTTAGCTATGGTTGATAACAACATCATTCAATTACTGTTGGGTGTTATCACTTCATTACTTATTGCTGTAGGTACAATCTTTATCGTACAACCACTATACTTTGATGCTGTGATTGGATTAAGTGAATCCACTTCAAAGAAAAGAAACCTGCGTTTAAATGAGATGGAATCTGAAACTAAAGTGAGAGCGTTTGAAAAGAGTTTTATTCTATATGATTTAAAAACAATCTTAAGAACACCCACTTTTGCAATGAACTATTTCTCTGCATTTGTCATACTGCCAATTATGGGTATTATTCCAATCTTCTTTAGCGACATTAATTTTGCAGAAGTATTTAAAAATATGTCCGTTGTGACAGAGCAGATTCATGCTATCTTCTATGCATTTAGTCTTGTGGATCAGTGGGAACTCTTAGCATTAATCGGAATTGGTGCAGGAATCTTAGTTGCTAACTTTGAAGCCTCCAGTTCAACTGCAATATCTCGAGAAGGTATTACAATGAAACAGTACTTAACCTTCCCGATTAAGTTTTCTGATATTGCTCATGCTAAAGCGAAACTATCAATGATGTTCAGTTCTATCTATACAAGTATATTTGTAATGCTCTTTGTGGTTGTTGTCAGACCACGCATTGACACTTTCATCGTATTGGTATTGGGGCTTATCATTGGGATTGTTATTACAACATATCTTTCAATATTTGTTGATGTACTACTTCCTTCATTGGTGTGGGATACAGAACAACAGGCTGTAAAAGGTAATATTATTCAAGTTCTTGTGATACTTCCTTTAATGTTTGCGCCAGGTTTATTTATATTAAGCTACTTTACATTGAATGCATACATAAATTTAGCAATTGCCTTTATTTTATGCCCGTTAATCGCTTATTTACTGATTCGCGGTACAAGTAAAGCTGCGAATACACGACTTGTTGAAAAAGTTCAAAATCTATAATTTTAAAGGGATGTAAGTTTTATCTTACATCCCTTTTCTTATACTAATAATAGTCTTGTTTCTTCAGCAACTCTAATTTTCTCATGATTACTTAAGTATTCTTCAAGTAAATCAGTACCTGATGTACTGAGTACTTTTGGTTTTTTAATGATTGAAACATCTTCTTGTGTTAGATTTAAGAATGCTTCAATGTTTTGGAAATGGAAATCCTGAAGTACCAAACTGTACTGGTTATCATCTCTTAACTCAATGCCATTGAGTGATACTGAAATGACTTCTTTATTCTTTTTATCATACTCAATTCTAAAACCACGTGAGAATTGATAAAACTCAGTTGTATCATCAAATGACTCATCACGCAGTATATGTTTGACCATGTGTTTGACTTGTTTACCTGTTACATAAACTCTAATAAGATCACCATCAAAGGGGAATATTTGCATGAGATCTTTATACAACACAATGGGCCCTAACTTTTTAGCACGAATACTACCTGATCCTAAGAAGACCAAATCAACAGCAAGGGCATCTTTTATCGCATCTGCAAAGAGTTTTCCTAGATCTGTTTCTTGATTTCTTTTCGGATGGGTATATTCATCGTTGAAGCGTGTGATCACACGACTATATTTCTTATCTGTTTCTTCTTTATAAGAATTTACAATTAGCTCTAATTGAACATCTTTTTCAGATGTATCTTCATTGATGGGAATTGTTTCCCACTGATATTCTTCAATATCATTTGAATCTGTATTTACAATAATATCAAAACGTCCAATTTGCGAAGTACCTTCCCCTGCTTGAACTATTGGAATATCATTTATCGTAATCGGCTCGTCCATAAAAGTATGACTGTGTGCACCAATGATAATATCGACGCCCCATTTTGGATCTAAGGCTTCAGCAAGCTCTTTGTCTTTTTCAATTCCAATATGTGTAAGTAAGACTGTAAAATCTATATCTTCAGTCTTATGGCTGTTACAAATCTTCCCGACTTCTTTTGCTGCTTCTTCAACATCAACAATTGAACCAATCAGTTTGTCTTGTTTTGTCGTGGCAATGACTTCTTCTGTAAGGATTCCAATAAATAGTATATTCATGCCATCAATCTCTAATATCAAGTGTGAATCAAAGAGTCTTTTATGATTTGTCGTGATATACATATTCGCATTAATGATGGGGAAATTACTACATTTCTCGACAAATAGAAGATGTGCCAAACCATAGTCTAATTCGTGATTACCTAAAGTAGCGACATCAGGTGCCAGCATGTTTACAATCTCTATGGTTGATATTCCTTTATATTCACTATCAATAATGGACCCTCTAAACATGTCTCCTGCAATAAGATACAGGACATTTTTCTCTTTCTGGCGTACCTTGTTGATATAGCCAGAAAGCATAGAAATACCACCGACTTGTTTATGGTCGATTGTCTTTTCTAAAAAATCGCCGTGCATATCATTTGAATGCAGAATGGTGAGTTTCTTTAAATGTGTCATAGTAACACTCCTTTTGCTATGAGAGGCATAGCGGAAGTTTTCTATTTATTGATGAGAGCTTTGTTATTTTGATTATAAAAGTATTTAATTAATTACTCAAGAGAAGTACTTTTACATAAAAAAAGGAGCCAATAGATTAATTGACTCCACTTGATTAAACAGCGCCTAAGTATTGAATCGCTTCTTTAACGCGTTCATACCCTGCTAAGTTTGCCCCTACAACAAAGTTATAAGGTTTATTTACTTCTTCTGCTTTATCTTTGATTGTTTTATAAATTCTTGCCATAATTTCTTTTAATCTGGCATCAACATCTTCAAATGAGAAGACATCCATTTGTGCATTTTGCATCATTTCAATGCCTGATGTTGCAACACCACCTGCATTGGCAGCCTTGCCTGGTATATAATACAAGTCTGAGTTTTGTACCAAGACAACTGCATCATGATCTAAGGGCTTATTTGCACCTTCAATTAAGTACTTAGTACCATTATCAATCAGTTTCTGTAGATTGGCACCACTTAATTCATTTTGTGTTGCACATGGTAGCGCAATATCACAAGGTACATTCCAAATGTAACTTGGATCTTGAATATCTAAGCCATTCGCATCCGTGTAATCTTTTAACAGTCCCATCTTATCAATCTTAACTTCTAAGATTGCATCAACATCAAGACCATCATGATTCACAACAGTTCCAGAAATATCATTCATTGCGACTACTTTAGCACCCATATCATGGGCTTTCTTGGCAGCATATGCACCAACTTTTCCAGATCCTGTGACAATTACTTTCTTACCTTCAATAGATACATCTAAATCTTTTAAGAGTTCGTTTGTCATATATACAACACCATATCCAGTAGATTCAGAACGGCCAGCGGCACCACCTATTATCAGTGGTTTACCTGTGAAAACGCCTTCATAGGAACTTACCAGCTTTTTATATTGACCTACCATGTAACCTATTTCTCTGTGTCCTACACCAATGTCCCCTGCAGGTACATCAACTGTAGCACCAATATGTCGATATAACTCACTCATATAACTTTGACAAAACGACATAATCTCGCGATCGGATTTTCCAATCGGATTAAAGTCAGCACCACCTTTTGCACCACCTAATGGTAGTCCAGTAAGTGCATTTTTGAAGGTTTGTTCAAATGCGAGAAACTTCATAACATCCAGTGTTACTGAAGCATCAAAGCGAATCCCACCTTTATAAGGCCCTAAAGCGCTTGAGTGTTGTACACGATAACCGTAATTCACTTGTAGATTCCCCTGATCATCAACCCAAGGTACTCTAAATGTGATAATACGTTCTGAGTGAAGCACCATTTTTAATGTTGCTTCATCTAAGTAATCATAAATTGAATCAACAAACTCTTTTGTTGTATTCTCAAACATTTTTTCGTCCGGATATTTTGCGTGAAATTCTTTTAGTATATCGTACATATTTTTCTCCTAATAGTTTTAAACTATATTATGGTAAACTTCTTGCACATCTTCACTTTCATCTAATAGGTTTGTCAGTTTTTCAAGATTCTTTTTATCTTCATCTGACTCTAATGAGACTGTATCGTGGGGTATATATGTCAGTTCTAACACTTCAAAATTTAGCCCATCAATTTTTTGGTCTAAAGCTTCTTTGGCTTTATATAAATCTGTTGTTGCGACAATAACTGACATACTGTCATCTTCAACTTCAATTTCTTGTAGATCTACATCTGCTTCTAGAAGTATCTCAAATATTTCCTCTTCATTAGTATAGTCAAAACCTAGAATTCCAACATGATCATAGCCATGCATTACAGAACCACTGACACCTAATTTACTATCTGATTTTGTAAAAGCGTTTCTAACTTCTGATATTGTCCTGTTATCATTGTCAGTTAGGCACTCTACTATAAAGGTTGAACCTCCAGGTCCAAATCCTTCATAACGTACAGCATGATAATCTTCACCTGCACCGCCCTTTGCTTTTTCAATTGCACGCTCAATGACATCTCTTGGAACTTGATCTTGTCGTGCTCTTTCAATAATTCTTTTTAATCCGGCATTCATTTCTGGATCTGGTTCACCATTTTTGGCTTCCATATAGATTTCCTTACCATACTTTGAATACACTTTTGCTTTTGCAGTTGCAGTCTTCTGCATTGCTGCTTTTCTTACTTCAAATGCGCGTCCCATGTTTCACCTCTTCTAATCATTATTATACACTATGTTCTAGCGAATAGTCACCTGATGTTTTGCAATTAAGTTTTCAGTAATCTTATCCATTACAGCCTTAATTTCATCATCCTTTAGTGTATGGTCACTGGAGAATGTAAGTTCAATGGCGATTGATTTCTCATTACCCATTTTCTCTGACGTAAAGACATCAAATACACGATGACTTTGTAACATTCTAGAACCGGATTTTTCAATTGTTTGAATTAATTCTTTTGCAGTAACTTCTTTATTGACAAGAATTGACAAGTCTCGCGTTACACTTGGATATGGACTGATTGCTTCTGATTTAATCGCTGATTTCTTCTTCTCAATCAAGTCTGTAATATCAATCTCTAAGACAGCTGTATCTTTTAAGTCATGTTCTTTTAAGATAGATGGATGAATATGACCAATAACACCAATACGTTTTCTATCTAATGTAATAGATGCTGATTTGTATGGGTGATATAGATTGTTGTCAAAATCTTCTGCAACAAAATCTACACGTCTTGGATTAATTCCCAATTGTTCTAATAATTCAACAAACATACCTTTTATAGCATAGAAATCTAGTTTTAGACTTTCCTTTAACCAGTTTGCTTTTGGATGCTCACCCATTCCTAAAATAACGAGTTTTTCAGTTGTTTTATCTTGCGTATAAATCTTTGAAATTTCAAAGAACAGACCATCACTTTGTCTTCTTGATGCATTATAACTTGCAACTTCAAGTAGTGAAGGTGTGAGTTGTGTTCTTAAGTATTCTCTATTATCACTCATTGGACTGAGTAATCTGATTGGATTTTCTAAAGCTTCACCATTCTCTGTGAATGCTTTTTTAACAAGTGTGTAGCTTAGTGTTTGATTTGCACCAAAGCCAAGCATAATTTTTTCAATTTGTGCGATAACTTTTTGTCTATCATCCAGTGCACCCATTGTTAAGTCTAATTTAGGTAATGTTTCTTCTAAAATATCATAACCTACCATACGGATGACTTCTTCAATTAAGTCAACATCAATTAAAATATCTTTTCTAAATGATGGAATGGTACAAGTGATTAAGCCATCTGTGATTGTTGGTTTAAAATAAAGTCTTTCAAATACATCCATTACAGTTTCAACACTTAAGTCTGTTCCAAGATATGCATTGATCTTTTCAAATTGAATCGATACAACGACTGGTGTATAATCAATTGTTCCATAAACAACAGTTTCTTCAATTAACTTTGCATCTGCATATTGGATTAGTAAGTCAACTGCTCTATCCATTGCTTTAATTGGTGCCAGTGTATCCAGTGGTTTAGAGAATCGTTGTGAACTTTCTGTACTGAGTCCCAGCTTTGAAGCTGTTTTTCTTACAGTGACCATATCAAAGCTTGCTACTTCAATAATTAAGCCGCGTGTGTTCTCATGGATCATAGAGTTACCCAATCCCATAACACCTGCAATACCAACAGGTGTATCTTGATTCATGATTAACATATCACCTTGATTGATCTGATAGCTCTTTTCATCCAGTCCAATAACTTCAAGTTCTAAATCATCTCTTACAGATAAATCTTGAACCTTTAAGAAGTCGATATCATAAAAGTGAATCGGCTGTCCTGTTTCTAACATCACTAAGTTAGAAATATCAACTACGTTATTAATTGATTTGATGCCTGAGCCCATAAGTGCTTCTTTAATCCATAATGGTGATTCACCAATTGTAACTTCATTAATCACTTTACCGCTAAAGTAAGGTGCTTTTTCTGTGTCTGATGTAATCTTTAATGCTGTTTTAGAGCCAATGTTTGCGGCATCTTTAAATTCTGGTAGTTTCAGTTCTTTTTTAAAGATTGCAGCAACTTCTGCAGCAACTGCATGCATTGATAAAAAGTCAGAACGGTTTGGTGTTTGGGAAACATCTAATATTTCATCATCCATACCCAATGCTTTAATCGCATCTTCGCCTGGTGTCCCCTCTTTTAGAACAACAATACCTTCTTTGTCTTCTTCACTCATGTATTTTTCTGCAACACCTAATTCTTTAAGTGAACAGATCATACCATTGGAGTCTACACCACGAATTGCTGTTGGTTTAATCGTTAAGTCTGGTAATACTGATCCTAATTGTGCTACAACTACTTTTTGTCCTGCAGCTACGTTTTTTGCACCACAAACAATTTGTTCAATTGATGTTCCAATATCTACTTTACAAACTGATAAGTTATCACTTTCAGGATGTTTTTCTAATTCTAAAACATGCCCTACAACAAGATCAGTTCCATGTGCTAATTTTTCTATCCCTTCAACCTCTAGTCCTGCATCTGTAAGTTCATCTGCTAAAACTGCTGTTGAAATATCTGATATATCTACATATTTATTTAATAATTTTCTACTAATTAACATACTATCCTCCAATTACTCAAATCGTTTGAACTGTTCAATGAATCGCTTATCATTAATATAGAATGAACGAATATCTTCAATACCGTATTTCAACATTGCTATACGTTCTACACCAATACCAAATGCAAATCCTGTCAGTGTTTTGTCTTCATAACCAGCACTTTCAAGTACGTATGGGTGAACCATTCCTGCACCTAAAATTTCAATCCAACCTGTTTGTTTACAAATTGAACAGCCTTTACCATCACAGAATGGACATGAAACGTCCACTTCTACACTGGGTTCTGTAAATTGGAAGTATGAAGGTCTGAATCGGATTGTACGTGATTTACCAAACATCTTTTGTGCAAAGAGTGCCAATGTTCCTTTTAAATCTGACAAGGTAATACCATGTCCCACGACTAAACCTTCCATTTGGAAGAATTGGTGTGAGTGTGTTGCATCATCATCATCGCGACGATACACCTTACCTGGACAAACTACTTTAACTGGAATATGCGGTGCATATTGTTCAAGTGCACGTGTTTGAATTGCTGAAGTATGTGTTCTTAGTAATGTATGTTCATCAATATAGAATGTATCTTGCATTTCACGCGCTGGGTGATCTTGAGGAATGTTTGCACGCTCAAAGTTGTAAAGATCAAGTTCAACTTCATCTCCTTCAACAATCCCGTATCCCATTTCTCTAAATGTTTCTTCGATCTCTCTTTGAACCATGATTAAAGGATTTTGTGCTCCAACTGAAAAATCATTTCCAGGGAGTGTCACATCAATCGCATCTTCAACCATTTCAAGTTCAAGACGCAATGCATCCAGTTCAATTTTCTTTTCTTCTAAGACTTTTTCAATCTTAAATTTAGCTTCATTAACTTTCTTACCAAATTCCGGTCTTTCTTCTTGGCTTAAATCCTTCATTTGTTTCATGACATCTGTAAGTAGCCCACGCTTACTCATATACTTAATGCGTAGTGCTTCAAGTGTATCCAGATCTTCACTGTCCATAACTTCGACTAAAGCGAGTTTTAGTATATCTTTTAGTTCCATTTCCTTCTCCTTTTTTTGATAAATAAAAAATACCCCACTTGCCAGAAACGACGAGCGCGGTACCATCCTGAATTTATTTTGATATTTCAAAATACTCTTTTAAGTTCATAACGTAACTACACGTAAGTGATTAGCTTCTCTCCAAGGTGAATTCACTAAGCTTCTTAGATAGACTCGCACCATACGTCTACTCTCTTTACTAAGGTTCTTAAATACTCTGTCTCTTCATAGATTTCTTGTATATTATACAAAATTATCTAAAGAAACACAAACTATTCACTATAAAAGAATACTTAACTTAATTGTAAAAGTAACTTCCGCTTTTAAAAATCCAATCTGTTTTGTGTAA
>CAYPHX010000020.1:0-23506 GCA_964410635.1 uncultured Erysipelothrix sp.
TATGAATCGATTCTATTACTTTACTATTCTGTATAAAATTAATAAGTTTTATCATGTTTACACCCCTATTTAAATCATTATAGCACGCATCTTTAATACTCATGTAGTATTTTTTTGAGATTATTTCATTCTCCATTTGAAAGCACCGGTATCCTTTTTAGATACAGGTGCTTATTATTTAATTACTCTACGTTGAAACCACAGTCGAGTTCTGTATCAAGTGTGTAATCTGTTTTTCCAAATGGTGCTTCTGGATAAATAATTGCTTTTGTCGTTCTTACATGACAAGCTTCTTTCGTTTTTTTGTTTACAAATTCTTCAAGTAGTTTTGGATACTTCTCTTCATCAAAACGGGAAAGATTGTCTAAGTCAACTTTGATTCCTGTTTCAGTGAAGTTCGTAAAGAACTCCTCTACTTCTTCATCTGATTTGTTTGCAGTAATATGGTTGAAGTACATATTCTCATAAAAGTCTTTTCCAACCACTTCCAATTTTTGTGAAAGTTTTTTCTCTTGGGAACCAAATGCCTTACTTCCAAATCCAACAAGCACTACAACTAATAACACAGCGAGTGCTCCTATTATTAGTTTTATTTTAAATTGTATATTATCTTTCATATTAGTCCTCTCTTCTATATGCTCTGCCTTCTTGTAGTCGCATATTTTGTTCCATTAGTTTTAGTACTAGTGGATCGTATGATTGTGGCTCTTGATTTTTCATCATCTTATTTTTGAAGTAAATGACAATGAGTAATGCAATAGCAATCATAATTGTTATTCCGGAAATTATCCATGGAATAATATTTAATTCTGTTTCTTCGTGTTCACGAATCACTTCTATAATATATGTGTTTTGAACATAATCAAAATCTACTGTAACTTTAACAATATTGACACCATAATTCAAGTGGTTGTTACCTGATATATTCACTACAGCACCTCCTGATGTTGGGGCTGCACTGACTCCCAGTGATTGTGTATCACTGCTTACAGTCATGGTATAGTAGTAAACCTCTGGATTAAATCCTGGATTGACAGCATGCCCACCCACTGATAGTGATGCCAGTGTTGCAGTATTTCTTTGGTTTGAACGATGAACTGTAAAGACATAATCACGTACTTCACCATTAGCTGCTGTTACGCGTAAAATAACTTCGTTATCTCCAAGCTGTAAATTATCTCCACCAATAATTTCATACTTAGCATTTTTATCTTCTAGAACAACGTTGGGTGTGATAGATGTTGTATCTTTTCCAACTGTTGTATTGTAGTTATAGATATTTGGTGTAAATTTCTCCATCAACTTACCAAATCCATCTACATCAATAACAAAGTTGTTTGAGGAATCAATATTAATATCACCTGAATCACCTGAATTTGGTGTATCATCCTTTGGTTTTTCTTCTGGTTTTTCAATTGGCTTCTCAACTGGTTTTTCTTCTGGCTTATCCACGACTATATTATAAGTAGTTCTTGTGCCATCTTCTGCTTCTACAACTATCACGATTTCATTTTTACCTGGTTTTAAATCATGTATTTGATCACCAGATATAATTTTTGAGTTTGGATCTTGTAGCTTAAGCTCAAAATCAATTGAATCGGTTCCTTCTGGAACAGTGAGTGTATAGTCTGTGTTATCAGAATAGAATTTAGGGCTGAGTTCTCCTTCTGATGGTATGATATTATCCAATTTTGAGTTATCTGATTTATCAGGTTTTTCAATTTTTTCTGGTTTGTTTACGACAACAGTATAGGTTGTTTTTGAACCATCTTCAGCTTCAACGATAATTTTAATTTCGTTTTTACCTGCTTTTAGATTGTGTTTTCCACCACCTGCTATAACTTTTGCTTTAGCATCTTGGGTTTTATAGTCAAACTCTATTGATTCAGTATCCTCAGTGATTTCTACTGTGTAGCTTGTCTTATCAGGACTAAACTTTGGTTGTAATGAACCTGCTGAGGGACTGAGACTGTCTAGTTTTGAATTTTTTGACTTATCTGGCTCTACTGGTGGTAAGTCTTTATCAACAATGTTTAGTTCTATTGTTGCATTACCTACAACTACCTTCTTATAACTACTATCTGACAGTTCGACTTCTTTGAGTTCTACTATCGTTTTTCCTATTGGTGCTGTATCTAAAACTTTTAAGTCAATATAGAGAATATCTGTATCGCTTGTTTTAAAGTCCATCCCTGTTGGGTCAGATCCAACAAATTTATTGTTTACTGCATTATATGCAACTGTCCATGATGGTACAGCAGATTTTGTATCTGTTCGATTCAATACGACTGTATCATAAACCAGTGTTCCACCATAACCATTAAATCCACCCTTTAATTGGGCGACATCTTTAGTTTTTGCTACTACCCTAACTGTGTCTCCGCGTTTAACAGTTGTTTCTGGTGTTGTTAATACGATTTTAACTGCGTTTGCAGATACAGCTATAAAAGAGAAAGTAGTAATACTTAGAGCCAGTATTACTACAATAGCTCTAAGCTTAAAGATTATTTTTTTTCTGTATTTGTCCATTCTATTCTTCCTCCATTTCATATAGATTCTCAATTTCTAATACGTGAGCTTGAATTAACATTACGTCGTTGATGGCAATTTCGTCATCATTTGTAACATCTGCTGCAAGCATTTGCACTTCAGTTAAGTCATTTCCTAATACTTTAGACTGTGCTTGCATTCGGTCCGGAACACCGACTTCTCCATCACCGTTAACATCCCCTTTAACGATCAAGACTTTGCTGTCATGTTCTTTATCTTCTACAACTAATCTAATGATTGCACCTGTACCAACGATATCATCATCATTTAAGTGCTCACCATTTTGCGAGATAATTAGGTACTCATTTTCATTTAACATTTGATTTTTTACATCTAATACAGTTTGTTTTTCACGTATGGTTAGGATGTATGTTTCACCAATATCATGAATGTCTGATTGCAGGTAGTAATCATCTATCGTCACTGTAATTGTAGTTGTTTGTGATTTACCATTCTCCAGTGATACGGTAATTAGAATGTCATGGACGCCATTCCCTAAGTCTGTGTGTCCACTAATTGCTACATTTGCTTCAGGATTTCGTGGGACTGCAATAATATTGAGTTCCCCGTAATATGGATCTTTTAGCGTTGCTGTATATTCTAAGAGATCACTTGAGAATGTTTCGTTCATCTCCTCATTAGGGATATTCAGATATGCTAAGTCTACATTTCCTTGGAAGAAGCTATCATCACTATCTGAATTATCAGATTCTCTATATACGATAATGTAATAACTGCTTTCTTTAGCTCCATCTGTTACTTTAATTTCAAAGATGTTATCGCCTTTTTTAAGTGTTTGAGTTCCAATATCACCCGATACTTCATGATTACTTTCTGCCGTAATATCTACTGAATCTATTTCTGATCCAACAAATGCACGGTAAACATATTTATCCGGATCAAATTCAGGTGTTAGTTCACCTTCACTAATGCTCAAGCTGGTTAGTTTTGGAGGTACATTATCACGGTAAACGTAAATGGTGTACTCTTGTACTTTAGACCCGGATTCTACTTTTACTGTGAAAGTATTTCTTCCGAATACTAAGTCTTTTTTACCATCACCTGTAACGATTTGATCTTCACTACCTTTAGTATAGGTAATTTCGATTGAGTCTATATCGCTGCCAACATCCACATTATAATGTGTGACGTCTTTTTCAAATACTGGACTCATGATTCCTTCACTGACAGCTAAGTCATCTAAGTATGTATTGTTTGATTCTGCTTTCACTATTTGTAGCGCGTATTCACGAACTACGCCATTTTCATCCGCAACTCTTACTTTATGAATATACAGGAAATCTTGAATTACCAATGTGTCAAGACCACTTACTGTGAGACTTTCATCAAAGCTTCCTTTAATTTCGAAGCTTGATGCATCATAAGGTACTTCAACTGTATAGAATTGAGTATCTTTACTGAAGCTTGGTGAAAGTGTATATTCTTTACCTTCATCAATTAAGTCAAAGACTTGTAATGAATCAAGATAATTTGAATTTGAGGCTTGTTGTCGTTCAACAAATATCGTGTATGTATAAACTATTTCATCTAAACTAACTTCTATGTCAATTCTGTTTGATCCGACTTCTAAATCTGATACTTTTCTATCGTTGACAGTTCTATCTGATGTAATCTTCGTTTCAACGCCATCCGCTGCTCCAATAACAACTGTTACAGCTTCAAACTCATTTGGTACACTTGCAAAGTAACGTGATTCGTTTCGGTTGAATGAAGGACTGATTCCTGCTTCAAGTAAGCCCAATCCATAGAGCAATGCTTGATTATCAACTTTTTCTATAATCGTCACTGTATATGTTTTCGTAGTCTTATTTTGTGCAGTTACCACAATTGTAATGATATCGCCATCCATACTTGCTTCTGCACTTGCATCTTCATCTTCTGTTTTATATGTAACATCAGTGAGGATAACATCTTGACCTGCTTCAATGGTATATTCGTAATTCTCTGTATGCTTATTAAAGCCTACAAGATTCTCACCAAAGAGGGCCAACTCTTTTAGATATGCATTACTATTTTTATCTTTTTTAATTACGATTGTGTGATCTTCTTGGTTACCATTTTCATCTTCAACAGTGACTGTATACTCATAGTCTCCATCACCATTGATATTAGGACCATCGATATCTACTTTTCCACCTGGGAAATCTAAATTTATATCCAGTTCAAAATTTTCATCAATCTCTGTATCATAATCAACTTCAATCTCGATGTTTCCTGTTTCTTCGTTTAGTTCACCTTTAAAGATTTTATCGCCATCGTTACCATTGACATCCTTAATGCTTGTTTCACTTTCTGTTTGGATAAACTCAAGGGTATAGACGGATACATTACCTTCATTCATAACAGTAATCTTCACGTAACGATCATGAGTAATATCTGCCACCAGTGTATTGTTTTCAATCGCATATGCAGCCGAAACATCGGCATTTGGATCAACAGGAAGAATCTCACTTACTGTTACTTGGCTTACATTTTTCGCGACCTTAATTTTATATGTAAGGTTTTCTGATATGAAGTCAATATTTCCTGGGTTCACAGCTAAGCTCTTCAAGAGTGTTGATGGGCCTTCTTCATAGTTTTTACGTTGTATATTTACATTATATACCTCTGTGTTTGAACCATCTTCAGATGTTACTGTGATGCTATAGATATTGTCTTTAGAGAACTCTATATCCATGGATTCTGGGGCATCAAAACTTGCGTTAGCATGCCTTGTTTTTACAATAACGTTGTTCTTGTGAAGTGTCTCAAAATTATATGGCACTTCAATTGAATATTCATACACACCTAATGTTATTTTTATTTCTTGACCTGCTATATTGATTGATTCTACAGTTGCATCTGAGCTAAGCTCTCTTTCATATGAAACCTCAACATCGTAGCTTGTTTCTTCATCTCGAGCAGTCATTGTAAATGTGATAATACCTGATTCTTCGATAGTTTTAGCATTTGCTAATCCTTCGTAGCTGATTGAACCATGATTGAATTTTGGTGTGATCATGGATTGTGTTGTATTAGAATCAATCTTGTCATCTAAAATGTACTTATAAGTACCATCAACAGTTTCAGTACGTGTTGCTGTATAGTCTTTGTCACCAATATTAAGACTGAGTAATTCTAAATCGCGGTTTACAACAATAGTATAACTTCTTTGGGTAACTCCATCTTCAGCAGTTACAGTAATTGTTACGTTGTTTTTACCAGGTACAAGGCTCACTTCTCCATCACCTACAACAGATGATTTCTCATTTGGTGTCCCTGTAACAACAATTGAATCAACTTCGTGTCCGACACTTAACTCATAAACAATTTGATCAGGATCAAACTCTGGAACAAGCGCAACTCCTGAATCTGTTTCAAGATTCTCTAAGTATGCGATGTTGGATGCTTCTTTTACAATTGTGAGTGTATAGACTCTAACCACACCATTTTCAATAACTCTAACTTGGTGGATTGTTGTTGATTCTACTAATTGTACTTTCACTAAACCAAATACGTTGAGTCCTGCAGCAAATGTACCTGTTACTTCTACTTCTTCTTGTGTCATCGGTACTTTTACTGTATAAGCAAGCGTATTTTTTTCAAATGACGGGTTAAGTGGGAAGTTATCTCCATTAGATGTAACTTCTAAAGTATCAAGGTAGTTTTGTGCCTCAGTATTACGATTCACATGAATAAAGTATGTAAATTCACTACTATCTTCAGCAATTACTTTAACACTAATTGTGTTATCACCTTCAGCTAAGTTAACTGTTGCATTCTCTGTTTCATTTATCTGAACAGATCCAGCATGTGAGAAGTCATATTCCACTGTTACAGTATCCAGTTCATAAGGAACGGTAGCATAATAGTTTTGATTTGTCTTAGAGTATTTCGGACTGATACTTGTTTCTTTCAATCCCAAACTATCTAGAACTGCAATATTCTCAAGTTCTTTTGAAACTGTAACCTTGTAGGTTCTAACATTTCCTTTTTGTGAAGTAACAGATATATTTATCACTTCACCATCTTTAACATTCGTAAAGTCATCAATTGTTACCACAGCGCTTGAGTCTTCCGCAACTGCAGTTACCTCAAAAAACTCATCATAGCTAATATGATATGTATATTCTGTAGCATAGCGATTAAACCCTGCTACTAAATTACCATTAACATGAATAGATTTTAAATAGTTATTATCTGATAAATCATTTTTGATGGTTAAATCATAATCTTTAGAGATACCGTTTGGATCGGTGACTGTTACTTTATAATTACCATCACCATTATCAACAATATCAACAATACCTCCTGGTACATCAAGGATGACATTAATATCTAAATCTTTAATATCAACACCATGGTCAACAGTAATTTCAAAACTACCATCTTCATTTTGCGAACCTTCCCAGACGTTCTTACCATCATTCGCTGTAATCTTGTCGACACCTGTTTGTTCTTCAGTTTTAATGAAATTCACAGTATAGATATTTGCTGCTCCACCGTTGTTTAACAGAACTTCGACTTTAGTTGTCTCATAAAGAATTTCGACTTCGTAACTGTCAACAATAGTTTCTCCTCCAATACTGAGTACAGCATTTGAATCTTCTGCAACGATATTCAGAAGTGATACCTTGTCACTATTAGCTGATACAAACACATCATAGTACGTATTTTCAGGTTTAAAGTTAATTACCCCTTCACTGCTTTCAAGACTTCTTAATCTATTAGATAGACCTTTATCTACTTTTACTGAGTATACTCCAATATCTGGATTTTCTCCATCTTGAACCTTAATTTCAAAGGTTTTTGGTAAATCAGAAACTGGAATGTCTTTGAGCTCTGATTCATTGATTACTTTAATTCCCTCTTCTAACTCCCAAACAAAGCGAAAGTTAGAAACATTAGAGAATACAAGTGCATCATAATTAGGTCGTGCTTTATCAAATGGATCATATAGATACCCTTGGCCTGCTTCAATAGCAAGATTTTCTAAATATTTATAGGCACCACGCGTAATCTTGATTTCATATTCTTGGGTGGATCCATCTTCTGCCTTTACAGTGATGATGTAGAGATTATTCTTATTATCTTCAATATTCATTGCCCCTGATCCAGTGACAACTGACTTTATATGAGTTGGTATTGCCTCAAAATCATCAAAAGTGATGTTTTTCAAGCTTGATCTCACTTCTACTTCATATGAATACTGACCTTCAATCAACTCAATCTCTTCGCCATCAAGTTTTAGGCTTGCAAGTGTAGGATTACTTGAGTTGTCTCTCTTGTAATTAATCACAACAGTAACTGGTTCACCTTTAACAGGTGTGAGTTCAAAACTAAAGGAACCTTCAGTTTCTAAAGTTACAGTATTGTTTGCTGGTGATGATATAGATACACTTTCGTGCGCCTTAGCAATTAAGTCTACTAATACTTCATCTGCACCATAGTTATCAATAACATCATAAATTAATGTGCTGCTAGTCTTTGTAAAATTAGCTACTTTGTCGTCTAACAAATCTCTGTCCCCTAGAGTTAAACTATCTAAAGTAATATCTTTTGAGACTTTAATTACGTAATCTTTTTCAGACCCGTCTTCTGCTTCAACCTTGATGTGAATTTCATTATCACCAGGTATTAATTCATGCTCACCATTTCCTTTAATATTACTTGTTTTGTCATTTGCATCAGAGTCTATGATAATTTTATCAGCATCACCGACATCAATCTCATAATCAATCTTATCCTTATCAAAATCAATGTCTATTCCTTCTGGTTCTGTAATTTCAATATTGCTTAGATCGTTATTGCCTGATAGAGTCTTGGTTAATGTGAATGTATATTTACTATCATACCCATTTTTCCCTTTAAGATTCACAACATGAGTTGTAGTAGTTTTTCCTAAAGTATCAATAACAGCCATTTCTGGTTGTATATCCGACTTGTTCGTATCTCCTATTGCTTTAAAGACAAAGAATCTATTATCATCTTTCATATAATCATCTAGATTGAAGGTTTGAATAAAATCTTCAGCATCAAAGTTTTCGATTGCGATTCCGTTTATTTCAACCGTATCAAGTAGCGGGTATTCTCCAGCTAAGATAAACACATGAATCTCATACGTAGACTCAGCAATACCGTCTTGTGCTATAACTTTGAACTTGAAAACACCATTGGGTTTATTAACCTCAGGGTTTAGATCAAGCTCTATACTATCTTGTTCTACTTCTAATACCTGTCCATCACTTAAGTCGACTATAAAATCATCCTTAGAATATGTTTTCGTTCCATAAGGCACATAAACATTATAAACATAAGGATCTTCTGTTGGACTAAATTGATGGTCATTATCTCCGTCAGGAATAATTCCCTCATCACCTATATCCGTATTGGATGAAAGTGCCTTATTAACAACTACTGTATATGTTTCTGTAGTTTTTTTATCGTGAGCTGTTACTACGAGTTCAATTGAATTTTTTCCGTTTTTCAATGGTACAGCAACTTCTGCCGACTTAACATTCGGCTTAATTGTGCTGATATTCTCACCATTATTCTTGATTAAAACTTCTGACTTTTCATCTGTTTTTGTTGGTACAATCTTGAAGATATTTACATCTTCACCATATTCATCCATTATTTCATAGTTCAAGTCAGTGTTTAAGCCGAATCCAGGGACACCAAGTTTGCTATCAGATAAGTCATAGTATTCCAAATCTTGTAGACTTGCAATTGAACTTGCTTTCCGATTCACCCTTACGGTGTAATTAGCAGTGTCACCGGTTTCTGAGGTAACCTTTATTGTGAAATTGTTTGCTTTATCGAAATCTAAATTGAATTTCTTTTCAGGATTAACGTCCTCATTGTTAATTGTTACTTTCGAGGAAATATGACTTGCAATTGGATCAAATTGAATCCAAGATGCATCCACAGTTAATGAAAGAGTTCCATTATTAAACTGGGACAAGACGTCTGCTTTGTCCATCGATTCGTGTGTAACAAACAAATTTTTCAATCTTGCATCTGTATTTTTAATACGTTCAAACTGCAGCTCGTATGTCTCTGTTTTAGACCCATCCTGACTCTTAGCAACTATCTTGTGAACATGATCTGATTTAACTAAGGGATACGTTCCAGACCCGCCACTTTCAATGATAGTACCTTCAGAGGCATTAACTTTGAGTTCGTACAATTCTACTGATGTATCTACTTTTACATTATAGTTTAGGTCACTTCCTGTAACTTCAGCAGGAGGCGTTGTTATAACTTCAAATTTTAAATCAATGCTATCATTCTCAGCTCTATTTACATTAAAAATATAAGTAGAGACACTCTTGCCATCTTCACTTGTTACAACAACAGTATACTCATTATGTCCTACTGATAAATTAATATCACTAGGGTATTTTGCTGATGCTCCAGATGGTAATTTAAGTTGTAAATCATTTTTACCAAAAGTTTTTTTAGAATATTTAACATTAATGTTATAGGTAAAAGTTTTATTTTCAATATCTTCATTATCTTTAATGATTGGATTTTCGGGATCAACTAAATCTTCATCATCAATACTAATATCGATATCTCCATCATCAATATTTGAGTTTGAGTTTTTCAATACTTCAACTTTTACTGTATAAGTCTTAGGAGTACCATCCTCTGCTTGAACTATTACTTCAAAAGTATTAAGTCCGACAGATAACTTAACATCCTTAATTGGGTTACTTACGACCTTTGAACCATCATTCTTAAGTGTTGGTTCCAGCGATATAGAATAATTTTCTGAATATTCTAAATCATCTAACTCAATATTAATAGACAAGTCGTTGTCATAAGTTTTATCAACTTTAACAACATTATCATCTTTTATGATTACATTTAGTTTTTCTAAGTCGTTTGTGTTTCTAGCTTCTTTATTTATAAAAACCTTATATACTTCCTGATTACCATCTTCTGCTGTTACTGTGATTGTTACTTCTGTGGCTACTTTGTCTAATACGATGTTCTCAATATTACTTGGATTAGTAACAACAGTATTTTTATCATTGGTATCAAACTCTAATTTCGCATTAGATACATCATTTGAAACATTAAATGTATAGTTATTACCATTTACACTTGGTTCACCCAAACTTGTACCTTCTAAGGTGCTAAGCTTAACATTGCTGATTGAAGCATCACCGGACATACGCTTAAACGTATAGCTAGCTTCTGCATTGGTTGAAGGAACATTTCCTTTAACATTTTTATACTTGTCTAATGTGTCTTCAGGAGAAACTTTAACAATGTACTCAAATTCATCTTTAGATTTATTACTTACATCTAAAATATTGATTGCATCAATGACTGCTTCTGAAGAGTACTTATACTCTTTTCCTTGATAACTATAGACTTCCTCTTTAACAGAAGTCTCTATGTTGATAGTGTCCACATTAGACTTAAATCTAAACTCTTTATTATCATCTGTTAAGACATCACCATTTGCACTAGCCGATATATTAAAGTCTGTGTTGTTAGAGAGCCGCTTAACCTTAAACTCATACTCACCAACTATGTCAGTACCATCTTTTATTACAGACTTAAAATAGTTATCACCAACATGTAATGATAGATCACTACCAAATCGTTCTCCTTTGTCATTTGCTTTATAAGTAGTAATACTCAAATCTTCCGCATTCTCTACCTCAAAATCAAACGTTAAAGATCCTACCGCATTAGGAACAACCATCATCTCGTCACGATAATCTATTTCACCTTCAATGAACATATTTTCAAAGTAATCATATGTTACACCAGATACTTCTCCATTGACTGTAATACCAGTGACATTGGCTTCTTCAACTGGTGGTTCTTCCCCTCCAGACACAAATACAGTAGATCTACCTCCATTTAAAAGAGTAACTAAGACATTTTTTTGATTAATGTCTCCAACCGCAGGAGAAGGCATTCCGACAGGATCTTTATCATTCAGATAAAAATCAATCGGAGTGCCAGGTTCTATGTCTTCTTTAACTTTAAAAAAGTAACTTTTTATTCTAGTATCTGATGGTGTCTCCAATTTTGCTGGTCCCGAAACACCGTTCATAGTAAAAACTATTGATGATTCATTGAAGCTCCCTCCAAATTGGTGAAGTGCTTTCCAGACTATGTTTGGCGGTCTACCTTCTTGTGTTTTAGCTGTAAATAGACTATCTAATACTTCATATGGATGATGATATTCTCCATATTCATCACCTGATACTTCAACTAGTTCATTATCAAAAACTAGTGTGTACTCTAAAGATGCTGCCTGTGTTGACTCTGTATTATTGAATAAAACATCCACTTGAATTTCATCACCTGGATTTACAACTTCACCCTTCCCGTAAATCTCAGAACCTTGTGAAGGTACACCGTACTCATCTTTTGGACCAGGTTTCCCAATTTGTACAGCCATGTCAACTCCATTTGCTGCATTTACATTAATTGTACTGGGTACCATTAAGGCAACAACTAGTATGAGTCGAAAAATTTTATATATATTGGTCATTTTAATCCCTCTCTTTATTTAAATCAACTGTTGGATCAATGATATAACTCATAATATAATCCATATCAACAACATTTGTCGTACTATCTCTGCTTACATCCATAAAGATATTTATTAGCATTTTCTCATAATAGTCGTCATCTAAATCCTTTGGTGGACTTTGAATGTAACTTGATATGAAGTCAACATCAATGATGTTGACAGCACCGTCTCCATTCCCGTCACCACGTACAAATATCATGAGTTCATCATAAACTTTACCATTTATTTCGAGTCGTAAGACCAAATGAGTACCAACATAAGTTGTTGATTCTGTTAGTTCAATGCCATCCTTATCGTACAATTTCAAGGTGCTTGGTTTATTTATAAATGCCTCTTTGTATGTTTGAATGTTTGTACCCGGGTATGACCCAACCACAAAGCCAGATATGTCGTATTCACCATTCTTATATGGTTCCTCAGTTAACAATCTTTCCCTATCTATCTCAAGTATGTCTGATTCAATTAGGAGTTGCATTACTTCAATATTCAGTCTTGCTGTAATTGTTGGATCTGATACTAAGGTTACGATAACTTCAGCTGATCCTGGATCAATTGCTGTTATTACACCATTTTCATCTACTATTACGATTGATTCATCAGTTGTTTCCCATGTCACTTCTAAGTCATCAGCATCAATTGGGTCGTATATTACTTCTAAATCTTCATATACTTGTCCTGGCTCTAATACTAAATCATTAGGATTTAGTTCGAGTGATTTCACTGATTTTTGTCGTCTTACATTGATTGTATATATGACTTCTTTATCTCCGGATTGAGAGTTTACAGTAATAATGAACTCGTTCTCTCCGAAACTTAAGTCTTTTGCCTCATGTCCTGAAACCAGAGCATTTTCATCTTCTGTTTCTACTATGAATCCTAAGTTATAGATTGCTTCATCCACTACTAGATCATACGTAAATACATCGGGATCAAACTCCATTTCTACATCTTCATGTGTAGGAGTAATATTAATTACACCGGTTTCTTCAGAGACTTCTTTAACTATTTTAATTTTATATGTTCTACTGTTTCCATCTTGTGCTACAACAATTAAACTATGGTAGCTTTCTTTTTTACTGACGGATACAGTGCCATTCCCAATGACCTCAGCATTGACACTTTCTGCCAATCCTTCAATATCTATAAAGTCTACTGATGGATCAACATTGAGTGTATAGTCATGGGTATCTTTCTTAAATTCTGGACTGAGTAGTCCTTTATCTATTGTTAAGCTCGCAAGATAGTTATTTGGATCTTGAGCTCTGGTTATTCTTACTATGTATTCTCGTGCAATATTGTTGTTTACAACGCGAATAATATGAGTGTTTTCTCCTACTTCTAAGTCTAATACACCACTTCCTCCTCCAACTGTTGCATTGGCTGATTCTGCTTGTGTATGGATTTTTACTTTACTTATTTCATAGGGAACACTTACTTCATAAGCGAGTGTGTTACTATTAAAGATTGGCTTGAGTGCATAGTAATCTGTTTCACTTTCGTTAGATACTCTTATGTTTACCAGTCTATTGGATACATTAGGTAATGAATTAATTGTGAATGTGTAGAGTGTGGAATCATTTGATTCTTTATTTACTACTTCGATTTCAATCTTATTATTCATTCCTTGAGTAAACTTACTTGGTGTTTGCTTAATCGTATAATCACTGTTCTCAGGATCTTCTAGTACGATTTTTCCAATGTTTAGTGTTTCAATACCGTAAGGTACATCTAGAGTGTAGTTTGTTGTATCTTTATCAAAGGCATTGATATTAACTTCTTCAAACTCTAATTCTAAAATCTTAGAACTCGATACTGATTCTCTTTCCACAATAATTGTATATGTATTAAGTATTGTTCCATCTGGGGTAATAATTGAAACAACAAATTCGTTGATACCAATTTTTAATTTTTTAGTACCAAGTCCAATAATTTCCGCATTTAAATCGGTATTGGCTTTAATTTCTATAAATTCAGTATCTGGATCTACATTTACATGGTATAGGAAGATATCTTCTTTGAACTCTGGATCGAGCTTCCCTGGACTAACCCAGAGATTCGTTAGATATGAGTTTTCATCATAGTTCTTCTTAATATCCACTACATAAGTAAGTGATTTCCCATTGTCTCCAATGACTTTGATTTCAACACGTTTTTCACTGACTCCAGTTAAATCAATCACACGGTTTATATTCGTAATGTTTGAAATTCCTGTTTTCGACTCTGGAATAGCCTCCAGAATTACTGAGTTTGTATTCCCGCTAACTTCTAATGTATATGGACCCATGTTTTGCTTGTTAAATACTTCCTTGAAGATACCAGCACTTGAACTGATTTCTTCTAGATAGAGTGAAATGTTGTCATCTCTATTTACGTTTACTTTATAGGTCATATGGCCCAGTCCACTTGCGGAGGTTGTCTTAATAATTACTTCGTTTTGTCCAAACTTTAAATCACGGTGTCCTTCTATTGTATAAGTTGTTCCTGCAACTCTAGGTCTGATCGTGTAGTCACTTAAATATTGTACATTTGAATCTACATTGAGATTATACTCTAAGGTTCTACTATCAAATATTGGTGATATATTACCTTCTTTAAACTCGATTAAATCAAGGTATGCATCTGAGGATTCATCTTGATGTATAATTATCTGATATGAATTTTCAATGCCGTCCTTACTTAATACACGGACATTGTAAATATTCATTCCAGGTTTAACATCGTGGTCTCCAAATCCATCCAAGATATCTGCGTCTTGACTCATTCTAATACCTGAGATATTTATTGATGTGACCTCTTTGTTGACACCTACAATATAATTACTGGTATCAGGGTCGAATTTCGGAGTCATTTCTAGTACTTCTACCGTAGGAGTATTAGATTTTACAACAAGGTCTTTTAGTTTATTGGAAAACACAGCTTCCTCTTGACGATAGACTGTTAATGAATATTCATTCTCTAGTCCACTTGCTGAAGTAACTTTAATTTTGATTACGATCGTACTTTGAGTAAAGTTTGTAATGATTACTTTTTCATCTTCTATTGTAAAGTCGCCATCACTCAAGTTTGAAATTTCAAAACTTGCTAATGGACTATCAACTAAGACATCTAAGTGAATTACATCATGTGTATTCTTGATATAACTTGTATATTTATTGATTGATTTATCAAATCTTGGTGACAAGGCACCTTCTTCTATATTGAGTAATTTCAGGTAGGCATTTTCCGATGGTTTTCTAATCACAGTAACTGTTGTATCTTTATAACTTGTTTCGGTCGATTTTACTCTAAGGGTAAAATTATTTTCTCCCATATTTAGATCTTTGAAACCAGTTCCTTCAACAACAGCATCAGGATTATTTGCATCACCAAAAATTCCTATCTCGTTGATTTCTTCTGGTACTTCTACAGTATATTTAAACACTTCTTCGTTGAACTCAGGTGTGAGTTGTCCTTGTGTTACAGTAAGTGACCTCAAGGAGTTATCATATGCTCGAATAATATTTACTTTATAAACTTTTACATCTCCATTTTGAGCCGTAACAGTAACATCAATCTGATTTTCACCATAAATAAGCGCGTGTACACCTAAATTAGATACTATTGCGAATGGATCGGTTGGTGTCGCACTTAATATAATGGAACTGACGTCTTTTCCTACCTCATAGACTAAGTCTTCTTTACTTAAGTCGAAGTTATATGGAGCTTTCCCATTTTCTTGTGCAGATAGTTTATCTAAAGTATTAACATTTGATTTTTCTTTACTTACTTCAATCGTATAAACTTTCATCTTCGTTTTATCTTCACTTGTTATCACAACTCGAATGTAGTTTAAACCATCGACTAAGTATTTATTTCCGAATACTTCGATTCTTGCATTGGAGTTTTCATTTAACAATACTGGAGATACGATTAGTGAAGTTGTTTCTGGAGTCACACTGAGTGTATAGACATTCAATGCTGGATCAAATTTACCTTGATCAAACTCTAACTGTGTTTCCTTATCAAATACTTGTAAGTCTGTGAGCTCTATTCCAGAGTACTTCTCACGAATAACGTTAACTGTATAAGTTAGTACTTCTCCTGTTTCCAAGTGTTTTGAATATAGGTTAATAATATTGCTGCCTGTTCTTAACTGAACTTCAACACCTGAATCTGTTCTATCAAGTATTTCAGCAGTATCAGATCCTCCCGTTACTTCTACTTTGGCATAACCTTCTTCTGGTACACCTTCAATAGTTACTCGGTCGTATACATTATCTACGGTGACTGAATAATCAGTATAGTACTTACTAAATGTTGGCGAGAAACTCTCTTTATCAGAGATAATTTCACCTTTATTTGATACTGTGATTGTTTCTAAGAAGTTGTTAAATGCATCCCCTTTTAAAACATGGATTATATAGTCCTTGGAGTCTTTCATCTCATTTGTAACGCGTACAATAACATCATTTAATCCAACTTTAAAGTTTGAATTTCCAATGACTTCTACTGTGCTTGTATCTCTTTCAGGTGTATACTCAAGTTCTAATTCATTAACGAGATTGTTAACTTCTATATAGTACTCAAGCTTAGATGAACTGAATTCCAAGTCAATTTTTGGATTCAGTACTTCTAAGTGGCTTAGTGAGTTGTTTACTTCTCCACTTCTTGTAATTTGTAAATGAATATCGCGTGTTTCTTCGAATGCACTTCTAACTTCTAGTCTAAATTCGTTTAGACCTATGTTTAGATTAAATGCCTTTAAATCTAGTTCATTATTAAATTTATCAAATAAAACAACACTCTGTGAAGGATGACCTTTTTCCACTATTAAACCAATAGATTCATAATTACGTGAGACTTCAGCTGTGAATGTATCATAGTAATTATCAAAGTTTGGAGTAAGTTGGGCTTCCCCTGCATTATTCAATTTTACATCTAATAGTTCCACACTTCTTGTGAGATCTCTATTAATTGTAAGTTTATATGTCGTCTTGTCACCTTTTTCTGATTGCACGACAATTTCTATCACTGTCTTAGGTTGATTAATGTCAATATCGTCAAGATCAGTTAGGATGATTGCTTTTTCATCTCTTGTTTGTGCAAGTATTGGTATTGTTGTGAGATTCTCATCTATTGATACTGAGTATTCCAAAATATCAGGATTAAAACCTGGGTTAAGTATGGCATCCTCTACTCTCAATGATGATAATTTACTATCCGTTGATCTGCGTGAAGTAATATCAAAGTGATATTCCTTAGAGTCTGATTTATCTTCACTTAGAACTGTTATCGTAAATCTTACAAATTCACCTTCTTTTATAGCGAAAGGTTCAGTATGCGAGTAACTAACAGTTGAATTAGAATCTGTTGTGATGAGTCTTGAAATAACTGTTGGGTCAAATTTTTCAACCTCTCTTGTAAACTCAAGATCATAGTAATGTTGATTTGATCTAAATATTCTATCTAAACGACCATACATGCCAAACTCTATTTCTTTAATAGTTGCATCATTACCCTTCTCACGTACCGCATTAATACGGTATGTTTCTTTAGTATATCCATCAACAGCAACCACAACAACTTCATAAGTTGTTGGTGAAACAGTATTCAATGTTACGCTTGTACCTTTATGGACTCGGGAATTACCATCACTTGCTTCTGCAACTATATCTTGTTCAGTTAGCGTTAATTTATTGTGAGGTAATATCACGTCGTACTCAAATATATGAGGATCAAAAGTTCTTCCCAACCCATGACCTACAATATCTAATGTTTTAAGAAGTGCATTATTTGTCGCCTCTTTGATAATAACGATTCTATACTCTTTTACTTCATTAGACTCAGATGTAACTTTAATAATTCGTTCACTTTGACCTGGCTCAACTAGCTGTGTTTCATGTCCTGAAACGCGAGCATTTTTATCCTCAACACTGACGTTGAAATGTAATCTATTTACTGATGAGTCTACTCTTAGTTCATACTCATCTCCATTATAAATAAAGTATGGAGCAAGGTTTCCAGAGGATGGAACAATATCCGTTAAGAAATTATTTTCCGATTTCTCTCTATAGAGGTTAATTGAATATGTTTTTTCAAAGCCAGATTCACTTGTTACAGTTATATCTAAACGATTTTCTCCTGCAATGATTGCGACTCGTCCATCACCAACTACTGTTTGACCACTCGTGCTTGTTCTAATATTTACAAATTCTGTTCCAACTGGAATTGAATCTACGAGTGTATATTCTAATGTATCTGAATCAAATTCTGCATCCATTTCATAAATATTACCATCAACACTAACTTCAAGTGATAGCAGATCGCGGGCATTATCTAGTGATCTATTAACAAATACATGGTATGTTCTTGAGATTCCACTATCGGACATTACTGTAACTCGAAGGTGGTTTTCGCCCATATTAAGTTCTATATCGTTATCTAAACCACTCACTGTAGTACCAGGCTCAATGAGACCGTTTAATTGAATTGTATCTATTTTAGAGTCAACCTCTACATGATAAATATGATTTGTTGGATCAAATTCTGGAGATAACTCTCCTTCACTCGTGGATAAATCAACTAGGAAGTTATTAGCATATGCATAACGAATAACATTCAGTACATAAGTTTCTGTTTTATCTCTTGACGAAGAATTTACTTCAATCTCAACAGTATTACTTCCAACTTTAAAGTTCTTGTTACCTTTTACTTCGTATACAGCTTTAGGATCTTTAAGTTCAATCAGTAAGTCTAAACTTTCAATCTCATTATTAACAAAAATGTCATATTCGAAATTGTCTTTATTGAAGTTTTGCTCGAATAAATATTTTCCGACTTCAAGGTTTTTAATCTTAGCTGAGTTGATTGATTTTCTTGTTATGTTAAGTGTATAGATTTTAGTATCACCATTTTGTGAAGTAACTACTAATTTAATAATATTGAGACCTTCATTCAAGGAAATTTCTCCACCACCAAAAACCGTTGAATTCTCATCGGATTTTTCATAATCAATATATACGCTATCTGTTTCATATTCTACTTCAAGATTATATTCAGTAATTACTTTATCAAAATTTAATATTGGTTCTTGATTAACAATAATACTATCTAGATCACGTACGTATGAACCATCTCGAGTGATTTCAACAGTATATGTTTTAACACTACCGTTTTCTGCAGTTACTGTTATATCAACATAGTTTTTCCCTATATCTAAAGTAACGCGTTGATCATAATCAACCGTTGCATTTGGATCTTCAGCTAATGCCTCAATAACAACTTGTGTAGTTTCATGTCGAACATTTACTCTATATGTAGTTCTACTTGCATTAAATTCAGGTTCAAGTGTTGCACCAAGAATTTCTAAGCTCAACAAGTTATTGTTAACTGATTTAAGCTTATGCGTAACTAAAACATAGTCCTTTGTATGGTTTCCATCTTCAGAAGTAACACGGACAATTACATCTTGTGTTTCTCCTGTGATGAATCCTGTATTACCAATTATTTCTACTGTAGCATTAGGATGTGCTGGTTTTGCTTTTATATTTAAAGATACACCAAAAGTATTAACTTCATACTCATAAACATTCGGTTTAAAATTAATCCCTCGTTCACTATTGAGTACCTCTAATGATTCCAACTGTGCATTAGTTGATAATAAGCGGGTTACCTCGATTTGGTAGTCATTGATAACTCCATTTTCAGCCATGATTGAAACAACGATCATATTTTGACCAATCTCTAGTTCATGCTCACCTAAGCCCGAGACTATTTCTCCTTCTTTAGCTTTAGCATCAACTGTTATAGTTTCTACTTCATTGTCCACATCAACATTATAATATTTAATATTTGGACTAAATGTTGGTGATAACTCACCTTTATTGACTTTTAGATACTCTAAATCAGTATTTTCTGAAGGAGGATCTTGTACAATAACTTTTAATATATAATCATTTGTAACTGATTTATCTTCTGCACTCACTCGTACATAAACTAAGTTTTCACCAAGCGCTAAACCATCATTACCAAGAACCATTACAGTTGCATTGGCATTTGATAATGTTGGGATTACCTCAACACGCCTTGTACCATTTGGCACATAGACTGTGTATTCATAGATATTCGATTCAAAATCAGGATTTAATGAACCTTCTCTTACTACTATATTACTTAAAGTAGCATCTTTTGATTTTGTTCTATGGATATTCAATGTATATGTTTTTCTGGAGCCACCATCCGCTTTTGCGGTCAGTTTGATGACATTGTCACCAACAGCTAAAACATAGTCTTGGTTACCTTCTACAATTGTTGATTTAACTTTTGGTATACCAGTAACTGTAATGTTTGGTAATCCTTCAGGAATAATCACATCATACTCATAAATATTAGGTGAGAATTCTTCACTCAATGTACCATCACTTAACTCAATATCAGCTAAAGAGGCATCGTTGTTTTTCATCATATTAATAATGAAAGTATAAGTTCCTACATCACCATTTTCAGCAGTAACTTCTAAAATTATTTCGTTTTCTCCTGGAACAAGAGTATAACTACCTTCACCTTTGATTGTTGAAGTCGTATGCTCAGGAATCCCCGTAATATTTAGTAGTGTGTCTGTGTATTGTAATGGTACAAAATATTCTCTAACATCTTTGTCAAATGCAACATTAAACAAATTGTTTGATACAATCGTTAGTTTTGTATTATCCGAAGCAGGTCTATAGAAATTAACAGTATAAGTTTTTTCTGTTCCACTCTCTGCAGTTACCTTAAAGTAAACGACATTATCGCCAACATCAAATCCGTTGATAGCACCACTTATCTTGTAACTAGCAGTTTTATCTTCTAACTTCGCACTGATTCTAGGTTTAATATACTGAGAATCTATGATAATAGTTTGATTTAGTTTAGTTTTATTAAATCCTTCAATAGGTTTATTATCAAAATGTATCTCTTCAATATTATTATTTGTTGAGGCACGCCTCACTATTGTTATCTCATATGTAGACTGTGTTTCACCATCTTGAGCGGTTGTTTCAATAGAAATTTTATTTGATCCAACTTCAAGTGGATATAAACCATCTTCAATCATATCTATTGTTGTATTTTCATCAGATGTTTCTGCTTCAATACGTACTCGATCGACTTCATTACCTACAACTAAGAAATATTCTTCAATAACCTTATCAAAGTGTGGCGTCAGTAATATCTCAGATTCTCCATCATTTGGATATACCCTTAAATCTTCAATGAATGTATTTTCACTTAATTCCCTATAGGCAAAAACACGATAGATTTTCTGTATTTTTCCGTTTTCAGAAGTTACTTTAATTTCAATCTCGTTAAGCCCAAGTTCTAATGGACCTGTTGTAATAAGCTCCGCTGTAGCAAGCTCATCATATGGTTCAAACTCAAACTCTAAAAGATCCATATCGTCATACTCAAATGGAATCGAGATATAGTACTCTGTAATGTCTTTATTAAAGTTAAGATTTGTTTCAGGATCGATAATATTTAAACTACCTAAATCTGCATTTCCACTCATATCTCTAACAATAATAAACTTGTATGTTGTCGTTGCTGCACCATCTTCACTTGTTACAGTAATTTCAATCTCGTTTTCTACGTTAGTTTCTAGTTTCCTAACACCACCACCCACGACAACTTGGAAAGGATGGGCTTTAATAGTTGTAAACTCTACTTCTTCTATTCGACCTGGCACTATCATCCTATAACCACCACTTGGTGTAATGTCAACATCAAATGTTGGGTTAAGTACACAATATGATTCGTCTTGTTTACATAATGATGGTACAAGTCCAGTTATCTTGATATCTCTTGGTATACCATTACTTGATTTCTCTCTATGGGTATTAATGGTATAAATTCTAATATCACCATTCTCAGCAGTCACAATTAACTCAATTGCATTTGTTCCAGATTCAATAATGTAATTATCGTTTCCTTGAACTGAAGCACGAGGGTCCATTGGGACACCATTGATTTTAATTTCAGCTGTTTCACTATCTAAGTACAGATCAAATTCTGTTTGTTCAATGTTGTTTTCACTATCAAAAACAGGATCTAGTTTAAGATATCCCGGTTCCAAGTCAATTCTTGAAAGGTAATTATCATTTGATTCTCTTCTTAAACCAGTAATTCTAACAAATCCATTTCCTAAGTTACCTGTGGTATATCCACCTGATTTATTAGGCATTTGGCTATTTCCTGGAATACTATTTTCATCAAAAGCATAGTATTTAGAATCTACATCATAACCAACTGGTTTATGTGATTTTTCGGTTACTACATAACCTGAACCACCACCGCCACCACGGTCATCATCGGCACTACGATCGGGTGTTACACCACCACCACCGTAGAAGCCGCCACCACCGGCTCCTCCGCGACCATTATTTTGCGCGACACCGTTACCACCTTTACCAAAGGCACCACGAAGACCAGCTGAACTTGCACTTGCACCTTGTCCACCTGAACCCCATGACTCTGAACGACCGATACCATTGTATCCACCACCAGCGCCACCTGGTTTGTTTCTTGCACCTACTGATCCCCCACCACCAGCAACTATAATTCTGTCATTTAAATCATAACCATTATCTTTAACTCTAATATCACTTGAGCCCCCGCCATAAACTCCGGTTGTTCCCGATACACCACCACCGTTATAACCACGTGTAGTATTCGAACCTGAACCACCAACATAAACAGCTAAGACATCATCTTTCTGTAAATTAACTGTTCCCACACTATATCCACCACGGCCACCTTCACTACCGCCACGATTTCCACCTTGTGCACCCCAAGTTTCTAATTTAAAGTCACCTGTATATGGAACTATAAAATATTGAATATCACCTGTATATACATAATCATACTCAACATCGCCTTCATCTTCAGCAGACTCACTACGTAATACCTGAAGGGTATACACCTTATCATCTAAGCGTGGATGCTCTACAGTAATTGTAATTGTGTTGGGACCCGGTCTTAAATAACCACTTCCTGAAATTACAGCTGTAGCATCATCATCAAAAGGTATAGCATCAATTGTTAGGAAGGAGACTGCAAGTGGAATATGGATATCATAATCCGTTTTTTCACTTTCAAAACCTATACCTACTTCTTCAATATTCAATTCTCTTAGTAAATTAGTATCTTCAATATTAGGGAAGATCTTATAATCTACAAAGTTTATTTTATCTTCTGCCCATGAGCGAATAATAATAGGTTCACCTTTAACTAAAGTTGCAATTTCATCCCCTATTACTTCTTGATCAGGTCTTGCAATTGTCCATCCTAAAAATGCCTTTCGACTCGCATTATAAGGAAGGTTTATTTCATACTCTAACTCTGTCGGTTCAAAATCTTTCACTGTTTCGCCATTTA
>CAYPHX010000021.1:0-22473 GCA_964410635.1 uncultured Erysipelothrix sp.
AGTGAACCGCGCCCATCGCCGGGTAAACCGACTCCGTAAGGAGTCTTTTTTATTGCATTAACACATGGTAAGATAGATAAAGGTGAGATATATGAAAACAAAACTCGAATCAGGAAAAGAGAACTATAGTAAACTTCAAAATATTTTAAGTTGTCCACATTGTAAAGAAATACTATCTCTCGAATCCAATTCTCTAAAATGTATCAAAAAACATACATTTAATCTAAATAAAAAAGGAATTGTCAGTTTCTCTCAAGCTATGAAAGATGACACTTATAATAAGGCACTCTTTACGGCGCGCAATAATGTACTAGCTTCAGGAATATATGATCCTGTATTTAGTCGTATAAATGCACTCATCGATACAGACGCAAAATATCTTGTTGATGCAGGATGTGGAGAAGGTACATACTTAGGTGAAATAAAGAAAGTTAATCCGAAACTCAATACTTTAGGGATTGATCTTGCAATTGATGGTTTAAATGTTGCGACCAACTATAGGAATAGCGCATGGATGTTGGCCGACTTGGCTAAACTACCCTTACAAAATGACTCAATTGATGTCATATTAAATGTTTTATCCCCAGCAAACTATAATGAATTCAAAAGAGTTCTAAACGATAATGGAATCTTAATAAAAGTCGTTGTTAATGAGGATTACTTAAAAGAAATTCGTGAAATAAGTGGACAAGGCTCACACAGCAATGAGAATGTATTAGAAATCTTAAGGACACAAATGAAGATTATATATGAAGAAGATGTTAAGTACACTACTGCTGTAGCAAAATCTTCATCAAGCGATTTGATTAGGATGACACCTATGACACAAAACTATAATGGTGACATTGTGCTAAGTGATATCACAATTGATTTGAAGATAGTTGTGTGTAAAAAGAAGTAGTTTTACCAATATATCGGTAAAACATAAACAATACTTTACTAAAGTTTACTAAATATGTTATCATTAGCACAGAAAGGGGGATCATTATGGCAACTATAAAAGACGTAGCAAAATTAGCAGGTGTTAGTGTTGCTGCTGTTTCAAGAATTTTAAATAATGATCAAACACTAAGTGTTAAAGATGAAACTAGAACATCAGTCATAGAAGCTGCAGATACTCTTGGTTATAAACCAAGGGTATCAAGAGCTGTTAATAATAGGATGCAAATTGGAATCGTACAATGGATATCCGCAAGTAAAGAAGAATCGGACCCTTATTACTATAATCTACGTATGGCAGTTGAAAACTACTGTATTTCCAATAAAATCGGTGTAACACGTTACTATGAAGAGAATATTGAAGATCTATTTACCAATCAACACATTAATGGTTTGGTATGTATCGGAAAGTTCTCGCTAGAACAAGCCGCAAGTTATAAGAAACACTGTGAGCATATTGTCTTTGTAGACTCTAATCCAGATAGTTCGAAATACACAGCAGTTGTAAATGATCTTGAAGATGCTACAAACATCATAGTTGATTACCTTGTCTCTAAAGGGCATAATCACATAGGTTATATCGGCGGTCGTGAATATATTGGATCATCAGATGAACTCTACTTAGACGCCCGTGAACGAACATTTACAGAAATGATTCGAACAGATAAAAGAATTACCTCCAATATAGATGATATGTATTTAGGAGACTATGACTCTAAAACAGGTTATACTTTTATGAAAGAAGCATTAAAGAAAGAGAGAGTGCCCACAGCGTTTATTTGTGCATCCGATACCATTGCGATGGGAGCACTCTCTGCACTGGGAAGTGGTAATAAGAAACCTGTTTCAGTTGTAGGTTTTAATAATATTTCATCAGCTAAATATATGAATCCACCACTTACTACAATTGCACTTGATACAAAGTATATGGGTGAACTTGCTGGAAATATTCTTGTCCATATGATCAAGAGTACTAAAACAATCCCAGCTAAAATTCAATTACATACAACACTAATTGAGAGAAGCTCCGTATTTGATAATCAATAACTTCAGGAAACTGAAGTTTTTTTAACTAAAAAACTAAATTTATAATATCGTTTAAGTATCTAGTAAGCGACCAAACTATGATTACGGTTACATTTAAGTAAATAATTTACTAAAAACCCTTGACAATAGCGCTTTCATTCAGTAATATGTAATCATACTAGTAAACGTTTACTAGAGTTTAGTACAGGAGGAACGTACATGAAAAAATTATTGAAGGTTCTAGTTGTAGCATTAGTTGCGCTATCACTAGCAGCATGTTCATCAACAGGAGATAAAGGCGGAGATGGAAAGACTTATGAGATTGGATTAGCAATCTATAACTACAACGACAACTTTATGACAGCATATAGAAATGAAATCGTTGACTACTTCAAAGAACTTGGAGAAACAGATGGTAATACATATAATATCGATATGCAAGATGGAAAAGGTGACCAAGCGCACCAAACAGAGCAAATTGATAATATGATTACTCAACAAAAAGACTTAATCATTGCAAACCTTGTTGACCCTACAGGTGCAGAAAACATGATTAATAAAGCTAAAGCAGAAGATATTCCAGTAATATTTATTAACCGTGAACCAAAGTCAATTGCTGATATGGAAATCTGGCCAGGTAAAACAACATACGTTGGAGCAGATGCTACACAATCAGGAACATACCAAGGTGAAATAATCATGGAACTTGAAAACGGTGGAGACGTTAATGGAGATGGTGTTATTACATACTTCACATTATATGGGGAACCAGGAAACGTTGATGCGGACCAAAGAACTGAATATTCAGTTAAAGCTCTAACAGACAACGATGTTAAAGTTGAAATGTTACAAGAGAAAATCCAAGCAAACTGGGATACAGAACAAGCACGTTCAGCAACTGCAGACGTACTACAAACAGCAGGTGGAAAACTTGAAGTTATCTTCGCTAACAACGATGGAATGGCAATTGGTGCTATTGCAGCGATTGAAGATGCAGGACTGACACCAAACAAAGATATCTACGTAGTAGGTGTTGATGCTATTGCGGATGCAATGGAAGTTCTAAAAGATGGAAAACTAACAGGAACAGTCCTAAATGACCACTTCAACCAAGCACGTACAACGGCAGAAGTTGCAGTTAAACTATTAGCAGGTGAAGAAGTTTCACCATACTACTGGCATGACTATGTTAAGGTAATAAGTGAAGAATCAGCGGAACTAGTTCGTAGAGATTTCAAAGCAGAAACTATTGAAGAAATTACAGCTCGTTACGCAGAGAGATAATATTAAAATTTAATATTTAATTGTAAGTGTGCTTAACGGCACACTTACTTATTTTTAAAAGATTAGGGAGTATAGATATGAGCAAATATATTTTAGAACTAAGAAACATTTCTAAAGCGTTCCCTGGGGTTCAAGCCTTAGATGGCGTGAATCTAAGCCTAAGGCCTGGAACAGTTCATGCATTGATGGGAGAAAACGGTGCAGGAAAATCAACTTTAATGAAATGCTTATTTGGGATCTATACTAAAGATACTGGAGAAGTCATATTTAATAATGAATCCGTAGACTTTAGTAATCCAAAAGAAGCCATCACTGGTGGTGTTGCAATGATTCATCAAGAATTACAACCGATACCAAAGATGACAATTGCTGAGAACATTTACTTAGGTAACTATCCACGTACAAAGTTCAAGACAGTCGATCACGACGAAATCAATAAAAAAACAGCAGAGCTACTAAAACTTGTTGGTTTGAATTTTACACCAGACACATATTTAGGGGAACTTACTGTATCACAAATGCAACTTGTAGAGATTGCGAAAGCACTAGCTTATGATGCCAAAGTAGTCATTATGGATGAGCCAACCTCATCACTTACAGAAACAGAAGTAAGAAAACTTTTTGATATCATTAGAGGCTTAACATACAAGGGTATTGGTATTATTTATATTTCTCATAAAATGGACGAAATTATGGAAATATCAAATGATATCACGATTTTACGAGATGGTACTTATATTGGTACTTGGCCAGTAGAAGAAATGGATAATCAGAAAATTATATCAAGAATGGTTGGACGTGAACTAACCAGTCTCTTCCCTGAAAAAACAAATACACCAGAAGATGAAGTAGTGTTACGTGTGGAAAACTTTACTTCAACAAATTCTATGTCCTTTAAAGACTGTACCTTTGAACTTAAAAAAGGTGAAGTTCTAGGAGTTGGTGGTTTAGTTGGTGCACAACGTACAGAGCTAATGGAAGCACTTTATGGGCTTCGATCAATTAACTCAGGTGCAAAAATTATACATTTAGGTGAAGAAATTCATATAAATCGACCAGCAGATGCTATTAGAAATGGGATTGCACTTGTAACTGAAGACAGACGCCTTAATGGAATATTTGGTGTATTATCCGTAAGAGATAATGTTGCGATTGCATCACTCAATCAATATAAGAAAAAAAATGGTTTATTAAATCAAAAAGATATTGATAAGATTGTAGATTCAAGCATTGATAGACTTACAATTAGAACTCCCAATGCAGATGCAAAGATACAAAACTTATCAGGTGGTAACCAACAGAAAGTTATTATTTCTAGATGGCTTGCCAACAACCCAGATATTCTAATACTTGATGAGCCCACAAGAGGAATCGATGTTGGTGCTAAATATGAAATCTATGAAATTATCAATGAACTAGCCAGAGAAGGTAGAAGTATTATTGTAATTAGTTCAGAATTACCAGAATTACTCGGTGTATCCGATAGAGTTATGGTAATGGCTGAAGGTCATATTTCAGGAATCTTGAGTAAAGAAGAAGCCAACCAAGAAGAAATTATGAAGTTGGCAACAAAATTTAATAAGGAGCATTAACATGAAGAAAAAAGATTTTGATTTAAAAACATTTATGACAAATAATGCGATGATCTTCGTTATATTATTTATCATACTATTTACAGGATTTACACGCGATAACTTCTTTAGTGTAAAGAACGCGATGAATATTCTATCGAACACATCCATTAGATTCATCATTGCACTTGGTGTATCGGGTGCCTTAATAACACGAGGAACTGACCTTTCTGCAGGACGCCTTGTTGGATTGAGTGCGATCGTATCAGCAACCATGACACAAAGACCAGACTTTGCAGGTAAGTTCTTCCCAGGACTACCAGACTTACCAATTATTGTGCCATTCTTAATTGTACTGGCTGTAACAATGTTAGTAGGGGTATTAAACGGTCTTGTTATCGCTTATTTAAACGTACCACCATTCTTAGCAACATTAGGTATGCAAATTATTATTTATGGTGTAAACATTATGTACTCACGTTCAGAACCAATTGGAACATTGAAAGCTGAGTATACGAACATCGGACAGGGTAAGCTCTTTAATGCCGTCCCCTATGTCATCATAATTGCTCTACTTGTTGGGGTTATTATGTGGATTCTTTATACAAAAACTACATACGGAAAATATATGTATGCAATTGGTGGAAACGAACAAGCAGCTGAAGTATCAGGTGTAAACGTTAAACTATCAAAAGTGAAAATATATGCACTTGCTGGTCTATTATACGGACTTGCAGGATTCCTACTTACAGCTAAATCTACCAGTGCAGGTCCTAACTCAGGTATGGGTTATGAACTAGAAGCGATTGCTGCTGCTACTATTGGTGGTGTATCTACTGCTGGTGGTGAAGGACGCGTACAAGGAATATTCATGGGTGTGTTCGTATTCGAACTCTTGAAAACAGCCCTAAACTTCTTAGGAGTAAAACCAGAAATTACATATATCGTACAAGGACTCGTTATTATCGTAGCTGTTGCCTTAGATATTCGTAAAAACACAAGGAGGAAATAATTAATGATAAAAGAAGATCTCAATAAACAATTTGAAGACCTTTATGGTGAAAAGCCAACACTTAATTATTTTGCGCCAGGACGCATTAATCTTATTGGAGAGCATATCGACTACAGTGGTGGATTTGTATTCCCTTGCGCAATTACTTATGGAACCTACGCATCCGTTAATAAACGTGATGATAGAAAAATAAGACTTGCTTCAGAGAACTTCAAAGACTTAGGTATCTTTGAATTTGATTTAGATGCATTAGATTTTGATAAAAAAGATGATTGGACAAACTATGTAAAGGGTTATTTGAAATTCCTCCAAGAAGACTATACATTAACCCACGGATTTGATGTCCTATTCTATGGAAACATTCCTAATGGTGCAGGGCTATCAAGTTCTGCATCACTAGAAATGGCAACTGCAATCATTGCTAAAGACACAAACAATCTTGATATTTCAAAAGTTGAAATGGCAAAATTAGGCATGAGAACTGAGAACGACTATGTTGGAGTCAGCACAGGAATTATGGATCAATTTGCAGTGATGATGGGTGAAGAGGATAAAGCAATCTTACTAAATACCAACACGCTTGAATATGAAATGATTCCTGTAGAACTGGGTGATAATGTTATCGTAATAATGAACACCAACAAACGCCGTGGTCTAAACGAATCAAAATACAATGAACGACGACAAGAATGTGACGAAGCATTGCATATTCTAAATTCAATCAAAAAAGAAGTGTATCTTTGTGATCACACACTAGAAACACTAGAAGCAAACAAAGACAAATTTAACAATGAACTTGTTTACAAACGCGCAAGACATGCGATCAGTGAAAATAATAGAACTAAAGAAGCAACCAAAGTATTAAAAGAAAACAATCTTAATGCATTTGGTGAACTCATGAGTGCATCACACAACTCACTTAGAGATGATTACGATGTTACTGGGGTAGAACTGGATACTATTGTTGAACTGGCACTAAACGAACCAGGCACACTGGGTGCACGCGTAACAGGTGCAGGCTTTGGTGGTTGTGCACTTGCAATAACAAACAAAGACAATGTTGAGACATTTATTGAACATGTATCAAAAGCATATGAAGACAGAATCGGATATGCTGCAGACTTTTATATCGCAACACCTGGACAAGGTGCGGGAAAAATCTAATGGTTACGCTAAATAATGGCATCTTGGAAGTAGAAATATTAGAAAAAGGCGTCACTATAAAATCATTTAAAAACTTAAATGATAATATCAATATTACGACTGCTTATAAAAATATTGAAGACTACCAGGATAACCCACTATACTTAGGAGCATTGATTGGACCTTTGGCGGGCCGTACTGCACAAAACAGATATGGTGAGACATTAGAAATCAATAATGCACCCAACCAACTTCATGGCGGCACTGATGGTTTGCACTCACAAATATTTATAGTAAAAGATAAAACTGAGACAGAAGCAACTTTTGAACTAAAACATAAAGATGTTCACTACGTCATAAAACTGAGCTTAGATAACAATAATCTTATACTTGATATGCATGCAACACCAAAAACAGATAAAAGGCTCAACCTCACAAATCATATGTATTTTAACTTACTAGGAGAAGACAACTTAAATCAGCACAGTGTCATACTTTCAGCTGATAAAGTTTCACTGCATAATGAAAACATGCAAAATGATGGAAATCTAATAGATGTAAAAGACACAGTATTTGACCTCAATGAAAAGAAAAATGTAAAAGACTTGTTGATGCAAAAGCATCCACAATTTGAAATGACAAGACATATAGATCATAGCTTCTTAGCTAATGAAGTGACTTTATTTGCAGGAAAAAAATCATTGAAAGTAAAAGCAACAACGCCGTATATGCATTTATACTTTGCGAATTACTTTGATGAACAAGCAATAGGTGAAAAAGGATACCCCCTTCAAAACTATTCAGCAATTGCAATTGAAGCACAATATGTACCCAACGACATAGATATGCCTGTATATAATAAGGACAAGCCATATCACGAAACTATTGTTTACACATTGTCGTAACAAACGTACTCCTTATAAGAGCCTTCGGGCTCTTTTTTTCATTTAGGAAATTATGCGAAAATCTATTTCCTAAGTGATATGAAGTTATCTTAGGGTCCAAACTAAAACATATCGGTTATTATAAAACTATAGGAGCGTAGAAATGAAAAGAGAAGCAATAAAATTACACGAGAAATTAAAAGGGAAAATTGAAATAAGTAATAAAATTAAAAATATGAATAAAGACGACCTCAGTTTACTCTACTCACCAGGAGTTGCAGAAGCATGTATTGAAATAAGTCATGATGAAACACGCGCAAAAGAGTTAACATGGCGTAATAATGCTGTTGCTGTTGTTAGTGATGGCAGTGCTGTACTTGGTTTAGGAAACATAGGTGCACTAGCATCCCTACCTGTTATGGAAGGAAAAGCGATGCTATTCAAAGGATTTGCAGATGTTAATGCAGTACCACTGGTACTAAACACACAAGATCCTGATGAGATTATTCACTTTTGTAGAATGTTAGAACCATCATTTGGTGGAATTAACTTAGAAGATATCAAAGCACCAGAATGTGTATATATTGAAAGAGAATTAAAGAAACATCTCAATATACCAGTATTCCATGATGATCAACACGGAACCGCAATCGTTGTAATGGCAGGACTCATCAATGCATGTAAGCTTACAAACAGAGACTTAAAAAACACGAAAGTTGTTGTTTCTGGAACAGGAGCAGCAGGAAGCTCAATTATCAATATGCTACATGATTACGGTGTTAGAAATATCTATGCTTCAAATGTTGATGGCATTGTCACAAAAGCTAAAGAAGCCAACTACGATTTTGTCGTAAAAGATTTAGCAAAAATAGTTAAAGACGATGTCGATACAATGCAAGAAGCCTTTGTTAATGCGGATATCTTCATTGGTGTATCTGCTGCAAATATTGTATCTAAGGATATGGTTAAATCAATGAATAAAGATCCAATCATTTTCGCAATGGCAAATCCAAATCCAGAAATTACATACGAAGATGCTAAAGAAGCAGGCGCAAAAGTTGTCGGGACAGGGCGCAGTGACTATCCAAACCAGGTCAACAATGTTCTAGCATTTCCAGGTATATTCAAAGGAGCACTAGAGATTGGTGCTGACGATATTACAGAATCAATGAAATGGGCTGCAGCTGAAGCAATCGCATCACTTGTAGAAGAAGACTTAAGTGATACCAATATTCTACCCGATGCAATGCACCCAAAACTTGCACAAACAGTCAGTAATGCTGTAAAGAAAGATTACATCATCAATGGAGGAAAAAATGAAAATAATTAAGGATGCTTTTGGAGAAGTTCATATTGCTAAAGATGCAAAATGGGGAAAGAATACACAACGGAGTCTAGAAAATTTCCCAATTGGTACAGAAAAAATGCCAGTTAACCTCATCTCTTCAATTGTTAAATTCAAACGAGCCGTTGCCAAAGTCAATGGAAATTATGGGGTTTTACCACAAGAGAAAACAAACGCAATCATCAAAGCTTGTGATACTGTTTTAGAAGGTGACTTAAAAACAGATTTTCCACTATCCGTTTGGCAAACAGGCAGTGGTACACAAACCAACATGAACGTTAATGAAGTTATTGGAATGTTATCAAATACACATCCAAACGACGATGTTAACTGTGGCCAAAGTTCGAATGATGTCTTCCCCACTGCAATGCACATTATGGCTTATGACATCATTATAGATAAAATGATGCCAAGCATTGCACTTTTTAAAAAAGAACTTTTAAAGCTACAAAACAAACATATGGACACCCTTAAAACGGGAAGAACCCATCTACAAGATGCAACACCTATTTCATTTGGACAAGAAGTGAGTGCATGGGTTGAAATGATGGATGTTGCACAAGATCAACTTCAAGACTCCTTAAAATACTTAAAGAAACTTGCAGTGGGCGCAACAGCTGTAGGGACAGGTCTAAATACTTTTGAAGGCTTTGATGCTGCAGTTGCAAAAGAATTAAATATGGAAGTATCAAATAATAAGTTCCATGCAATCAGTAGTAAAGATGCTTTCTTAACTACACACAGTGTTCTCAATACACTTGCGACCAACCTAATGAAAATGATGAATGATATTCGTCATCTAGCAAGTGGGCCAAGAGCTGGTCTAGGAGAACTAAATCTTCCTGCAAATGAAGCCGGAAGCTCAATTATGCCTGGAAAAGTGAATCCAACACAAGCCGAAGCAATGATGATGGTGTGTGCACAAGTCATGGGTAATAATACAGTCATGACCATATCAAACATGTCAGGAAACTATCAGTTAAATACATTCATGCCAGTAATGGCCTATAACTTTGATCAATCGGTGCAGCTTCTAAGTGATGGACTCGATTCATTTAGAGAAAGATGCCTTGCAGGTATTGAAGTGAATGAAGAGAAGATGCGAGAAAACTTAGAAATATCTTTAATGACCGCAACTTATCTTAATAAAAAATTAGGCTACGATCTAACAAGTACCCTTGTAAATAAAGCACATCAAGAAAACAAAACAATAAGACAAGTCATTGTCGAAGAAGATATTATGAATGCTAAAGAATTTGATGCATTCTTCCAATATGGTGATATGATTAAACCAAACAAACTATAATGAGGTGAGTCAATTTGAATTTACGACAAGAAAAAATATTAGAGTTACTCAATAAGAGTGATACTTGGATAAAAGGAAAAGAATTATCCATCATTTTAGATGTGTCTGATCGAACGATTCGTTCAGATATCGATAAACTTAACCAAGAATTTCCAGGCATTGTACAGTCAAGCACAAGGCAAGGTTATGCCCTAGATTTTGATGTTTATTCCCAGTTTATCACTCAAACTACGGAAACAATTCCACAAACACCAGAAGAGCGTGCAGTATATATCACAAAACGATTACTGTCAGATGATCCCCATCTAACAATAAGAGAACTAGAAGATATACTCTTTATTAGTGAAAATACAATAGAGCGAGATTTAAAACGTGTTCATGAACTTGTATTCCCCTACAAAGGACTCAAGTTAGTACGCGAAAATAAAGAGATTCGATTTGAGGGTGATGAACGTGTCAAAAGAAAGCTATATCGCGATCTTTTAGAAAGTGAACTCCAAAACAACTTTTTAAACTTGAATAGAACAGCCAGTCTCTATGAAAAGTTTGACTTACTCTATGTAACAGATGTCTTGAATGCGATATTAGAAGAGAAAAACTACAACATTAGACAAACTGCAATACCGATGATTATTGTACACTTAGGGATTTCAATTGAAAGAATGTTAAGTGGTAATTATCTTGAAGAAAACACAAGACGTGATGAAATTAGTAAGACATTAGAGTATAGCATTGCTCAAGAATACTACGATAGAATCAGTAATAGTATTCCAATAGATTTCAAAGAAGCCGAAGTTTTAGGCCTTGCATTCTTATTGATGGGATATAAAAATGCCGAAATTCTTGAAGAAAAAGTAAGATATAACGACTTGGAATATAATGTTTCAAATGTTATAGAAAAAATTATAGAACATGTAAAATCAAGGTATGACATTGATTTAAGTGAGGACACAGACTTTAAAAATGGTTTACATGTCCATATTCAATCACTTGTAGGACGTGCCGTAAATGATAATATTATCCCTAATGTTCACTTACAGGAAATCAAAAGAACATTCCCATTAATATTTGAAATGGGATTATCTGTTGGTCAAATCATTGCGAATGAAATGAATATAGCAGTATCAGAATCAGAGTCTGGATTCTTATCTTTACATATTGGTGCAGCATACGAACGTTTAAGTCATGAGCACAAATACTCAGTTATGCTTATTGCACCAAGTAATCGAAGTCTTTCCAAACTAACAAAAGGAAAGATTACAAACATGTTTAAAACACGTTTGATGATTACAGAAATATTTGAGTACTATATTGAATCGGAAGTTGAAGCTTCCAATGTAGATTTAATTATTTCAACACTACCCATTGAACATGAACTCAATATCCCAACAATTCAGATATCAATGTTTGTGAATCACGAAGATGAATCAAAAATATTTTCAGCACTCAATGAACTAGATAAACGACGTTTTGATTTAGAGTTTAAGACAAGATTTGGTACCTTAATCGATGAGAGATTCTTTTATGTTAATCATAAAGGAAAATCAGATGTTGAGATTATTGATTTTATGAGTGATGAACTCTATAAAGAAGGTATTGTGGATTCAAACTTTAAAGAATCAGTAAGAGAAAGAGAAAGAATGTCTTCAACATCCTTTGTTTACTCTGTCGCAATACCCCATGCCTTAGAATTGAAAAGTAAGAAGTCAAAAATAGGAATCGCACTCCTTGATAAACCAATACGCTGGGGATCTTATGATGTAAAAATCGTCATGCTCCTGGCTATCAGTGAAGAAGACAGTTCACTCATGTGGTCCTTCTTTGACTGGTTGGCAGAAATCATCGACGATACCGAAAAACTAACAAGATTAATGCAATCAAAAAATAGAAATGAGTTTGTTCATTGGATAATGAACGACTAGAAAGAGGAGATTATGAACGAATTAGAAAAAGTAAGTTTTACAATTATAGCAGAAGTAGGAACAGCAAAATCAAACTTCCTAGAAGCACTGAGCGCTGCACGAAAAGGGGATTTCGAAAAGGCAGAAGCACTAATTGAAGAAGGGGAACAACACCGTATCAAGGGACACGAAGCCCATTTTGATCTTGTTCAAAAAGAAGCATCAGGAGAAAGTATTCCCGTTGGAATCATCCTTATGCATGCAGAAGATCAGCTGATGGCATCAGAGACAATTAAGATGATGGTTGAGGAATTTATTCACAACTACAAAGAGATGAAAGAGCTACGTGAACTCATCAAAGCATAATCCTTTCCTTTTACTTAGGAAGTAATGTTAGCCTAAAACGCTTTCAAAATATTGTACTATGTAATTGAAAAGGAAGGAAGGAATAGTATATGAAGAAAATTTACTTATTCTGTAATGCAGGAATGTCAACAAGTTTGATGGCAAGTAGAATGCAGTCAGTAGCGGATGCACACAAACTGCCAATTGAAGTTAAGGCATTCTCAGATTCAAAAATGGATAGCATTGTCCATGAACTCAATCCGGATGTTATTCTCTTGGGTCCACAAGTTAAGTATAGATTGGAGCCAACTGTCGAAAAATACGGACACTTAGGAATTCCAATAGAGGTCATTGACCTGGAAGATTATGGAAACGTTGATGGGGAACGCGTTCTAAAGAAATCACTCATGCTTATGAAGCAAAAAGGAGCTAAATAATGTTTGATAAATTAGAAAAAATTCTCGCGCCCTTAGCGGAGAAATTAAGTAATAATATTATACTCTCATCAATTAGAGATGGATTTATTGTAGGTACACCATTTATTATCATTGCCTCAATATTCCTATTAATCGCAAACTTCCCAATAACAGGATATCCAGAATTTATGGCCGGTATCTTCGGTGAAGGTTGGGCATCACACTTATCTGTAGTCGTTGCAGCAACATTCGATGTTATCTCAGTACTTACGGTTTTAGGTATTGGTTATGCATATGCTAAAAACTTAAAAGTTGATGCTATCTCAGGTTCAATCGTAGCACTTATCTCATTCTTAATCATCACACAACAAGTTTACCCTGAATATGTAAACGAAGCAGGAAATGCATTCAAAGGATTCTCACTTGGGAACTTAGGCTCACAAGGTATCTTCCTCTCAATGGTAACTGCATTAATCTCAGTTAGATTATTTGCTTGGGTACATCACAAAGGTTGGGTTATTAAACTACCTGATGGTGTTCCACCAGCAGTTATGGAATCATTTGCAGCATTAATTCCAGCTGCTTTAGTTATGGTGTTATTCTTCTTAATTCGTTTAGGATTCTCATTTACATCCTATGGTCTAGCGCATACATTCATTTACCAAGTATTACAAGCACCATTAATGGGCTTCGGTGAGTTCAAAGCATTTGATGTTATTTATCAATTCCTTTCAACCTTATTCTGGTTCTTTGGTATTAACGGTCCGGCTGTAACAAACACAGTATTTAGACCAATCCATGAAGCAATGTCATTGGCTAACGTTGCAGCGTTTGAAGCTGGCGAACCACTAAGATATATCTTTACAGGACCATTTAGAGATTTCTTCTCAAACTTCGGTGGTGGAGGAAGTACATTATCACTTGTTATTGTGATGCTTGTTGCTTCTAAATCACAACGATTAAAACAATTAGGTCGTCTATCAATTGTTCCAGGAATCTTCGGAATTAACGAAATGATTATCTTTGGTCTACCAGTTGTATTGAACCCAATTATCTTAATCCCATTCTTATTTGTTCCTGTTATTAACTCAATACTTTCAACAATTGCAATGTCAGTTGGATTGATTCCATTGACAACAGGTATTGGTTTACCATGGACAACACCATTCTTCTTCTCGGGTTGGTTATCGACAGGAAGTGTGTTTGCGGGACTTTTCCAAGTAGGACTTGTTGCGCTTGACTGTGTACTATACTATCCATTCTTCAAGATGTTAGATAATCAATATCTCATTCAAGAGCAAAGCTCAGATGAAGAAGAAACAGATGATATCGATGAATTCTCATTAGATGACTTCTCATTCGATGATCTGTAATAACTAAATTACATAGGGGCATTTCTATAAAGGACTATGAGTCTAAAAGATTTGCCTCTTTTATATTAAAAGGAGACAAAATTATGAAAGTTTTATTATTTTTTGACCAAACTCAATCAGGTTATGGTGGTAAAGAAAGACCTGATGTACCTTTAGGCGTTGATAAGGGTGGTATCGGTTCATATACAATGTTTGAACGCTTTGTAAAAGATGTGGATGCTACAGTCATTGGAACAATGCATTGCGGGAACGGATACTTCTTTGATAATCAAGAAGAAGTAGTTCGTAAAATTGTAGGATTAACTAATAAGTTAAAGGCTGATGTCGTAATATGTGGACCTTGCTTTAACTATGCTGATTATGCACATATGTCAGCAATTGTAGCAGAGGCTGTTGAGAAAGATTCAGAAGCCAAAAGTATTGTGGTTTGCTCTCAAGAAAATGAATCAACAATAACAGAATTCAAAGATAAAGTAACAATTGTAAAAATGCCTAAAAAAGGTGGCACAGGACTCAATGAGTCATTAAAAAATATGATGGAAATTGCTAAAGCAAAAACAGAAAATATCAATCCATCAACGTATGCAGATAAAGTATATTAATTAGGAAAGAGGAAATATTATGTGGGCAATTATTGCGACATGGCGTATGGCCAAAGAAGGACTGGATGAAGCAGTTGAGATTCTTGAAGCAAAAGGAACAGCAGGTGATGCAATTGAAAAAGCAATCATCAATGTTGAAGACAACCCCTACTATAAATCAGTAGGTTATGGTGGCTTGCCAAACGAACACTGTGTCGTTGAACTTGATGCTGCCTATATGGATGGAACCACAATGGACATTGGTATGGTAGCGGCAGTGGAAGATGTAAAAAATCCAATCTCAGTAGCAAGACATTTATCACATCTAAAAACTAATAATATGTTAGTAGGTAAAGGTGCTAGAGACTATGCACTTGAACATGGTTTTAAAATTACAGGAATGCTCACAGATAGAGCCATCATTCACTATAAAAACAGACTAAAAGAAGCCCAAACAGAACTAACACCTTATGTGGGTCATGATACTGTAGGAATGGTGTCACTCGATGAAAATGGCAACATGACATCAGCCACATCCACATCCGGTCTCTTCATGAAGAAGACAGGACGCGTTGGAGATTCACCTATTATCGGTTCAGGATTCTATGTTGATTCAGAAATTGGTGGTGCCAGTACAACAGGACTTGGAGAAGACCTTATGAAAGGTGTTGTCTCATATGAAATTGTACGCCTCATGGAAGAAGGTTACCATCCACAACAAGCGGCAGAAAAAGTATGTTTTGATCTTGATGCAAAACTTATCAAACGTCGCGGACAAGCAGGAGACATCTCACTTGTTGCACTCAACAACAAAGGTGAATGGGGTGTTGCATCAAACATCAAAGATTTCTCATTTGCAGTGGCAACAAAAACAGAAGAAAATACAGTCTATATTACAAATCGCGTGGGTAACAAAATGGTCCATGAAGTCGCATCAGATGCATGGCTAAAAAACTACGATGAAACAAGACGCGCACCACTAATGGAGCTATAATGATTAAAGAAAAAATGAATGAACTCATGCCGGATATTATTAAAAGTATCCAGCGACTTGTTGCGATAGAATCAGTTCAATCAGAAGCACTCCCTGATGCACCATTTGGTATGGGTCCAAAAAAAGCAATGGATGAAGTACTTTTAATTGCTGAAGAACTTGGATTTGAAACAAAGAACATTGATAATAAAGTCGGCTATGCCTCCTACGGTAAGGGCGATAAATATCTGGGTATCTTTGGCCATGTTGATGTGGTTGAGTTGGGAGAAGGATGGACATATGATCCATTGGGTAGCGATATCGCCAACAATAAAATGTATGGCCGTGGTGTCCTAGATAATAAAGGACCCATCCTTTTAAACCTTTACGCACTTTATGCAATGAAAGAACTTGGAATCACATTTGATTATGAGATCAGAATTGTATTTGGGGCCAATGAAGAAAGTGGTTTTGAGTGTATTAAACATTATCTTGAGAAAGAATCAGCACCATTTTTTGGTTGGACACCAGATTGTAAATGGCCAGTTATTTATGGAGAACGCGGTCGCTTACTTCTAAAAGTTAAGAAAAATAAAGAAACAACAATTTTTAATGATTATATAAATAATTATTTCTTATCCAGTCCAAACAATGGAAAAACACTGGGTATAGATTTTGAAGATGAGCACTTTGGGATGATGATTATGCGCGGGTTTAAATTGGTTGATGATGGCTTTCAATTTAGCCTATCCTATCCAGCTGTAAAAACTGCAGATGAGTTAGAAGCAATCATTACCGGTACACTGTATGAAGGTCTAACACTAGAAAGAATTCATAATTGGGATCCTGTTCTCAACGATCATGACAACCAGTTTGTAAAAGAGTTAAGTTTGGCATACCAAGAGAATACTGGACTTGATGCAAAACCACTGACCACTACAGGTGGTACTTATGCGAAATTAGTACCCAACATTGTCGCTTATGGTCCCAGTTTCCCTGGACAAAATGGGATCGCCCACTTACCAGATGAGTGGTTTGATCTTGATGATTTAAAGACATCAGCATATATCTATGCCGATGCACTATACAGATTAGGCAAGGAGAAATAAGAAGAGAATGTCCAAATTTCGTATTGAAAAAGATTCATTAGGTAGTGTGGAAGTACCCAGTGATGTTTATTATGGTGTGCAATCAAAAAGAGCACAAGAAAACTTTAAAATAACAGGCATAAAAGTATCGCAGATGATGATTGAATCAATGGCTTATGTTAAAAAAGCATGTGCACTTGCGAATATTGATCTTGATGATAAAATTCAAAATGCAATGGTACAAGCTGCTGAAGAAGTTATTGAAGGGAAATTCAATGATGACTTTGTTACAGACGCGATTCAAGGTGGTGCGGGAACTTCAATGAATATGAACATGAATGAAGTAATCGCCAATAGAGCCGAAGAACTCTTAGGTGGTAATTTAGGAGAGTACAATATCGTGCACCCTAATGACCATGTGAATAAAGGTCAATCAACAAATGACATTATCCCAACATCCGGAAAAATCACAACAATTAAATTAACAGAAGCACTCATAAAGGAAATGAGTCTTCTCGCAAAAGCATTCAGAGATAAAGCTAAAACATATAAAAATGTCATCAAAGTAGGTAGAACACACCTTCAAGATGCTGTATTTGTCTCAATGGGACAAATCCTAAATGCTTATGCTAGTGTTATTGAAAGAGATGTAAAACGTATTCAAGCAAGTGCACAGGAGATGAAAGACATTAACCTGGGAGCAACTGCAATTGGTACAGAAATCAATGCGGTAGAAGGTTATAGAGACCGTGCGGTAAAGCATCTATCAGAACTTTTAGGATATGAATTCACATCCAATGAAGACCTCGTAGATGGTACACGCCATATTGATGGCTTTGCTCAGGTGAGTTCAAGTCTAAAGGTCTTTGCCTTAAGTCTTTCAAGAATCAGTAATGATATACGTCTCATGGCATCAGGTCCAAGAGCTGGATATGCAGAACTAATCTTACCTGAAAAACAACCCGGATCTTCAATCATGCCAGGAAAAGTCAATCCTGTGATTATTGAAGTGACAAACCAAGCTTGTTTCCAAGTCATCGGAAATGATACAACCGTCAGTTTGGCTGTAGAAGCAGGACAAATGGAGCTCAATGTTTTTGAACCTGTATTATTTTATAACTTGTTTGAATCATTTGAAGTTCTTACAAGAGCTGTTGCAAACCTTAGAATTAATGCAATCGAAGGACTTAAAGTTAACGAAGCTGCATGTAAGGAAAGTGTTGAAAACTCATTGGCTGGTGCTACAGCACTTATTAGATACTTTGGATATGCCAAAGTATCTACCATTGCTAATGAAGCACTCGCGAACGGAAAATCACTAAGAGAAGTCGTCTTAGCACATGGGCTACTGGATTCCAGTACTTTAGACAAAGTACTTGACCCAAGTACAATGATAGGACGCAACTAAACAGGGGAAACCCTGTTTTTCGTTACTAATTATAGTCGGTGACTAAAATTGTCGTATACTTGTTCTATACTATAGTCAAGAGGTGATCGATATGATTAAAAGTTATTCAGTACATGAGTTTGCACAAAAAAATAAAGAAGGGAATGTGGATGCTTTACTCAAACACTATAAAGAAAAGTTTGAGAAACGATTCAACACATCTGTTGAAAAACACATTACACTCAATATCAGTTTTGAAGACAGCCTTGATATGACACAGTTCTACCAAGAACTTAGATATCATCGCGCATTTAAAGAACTGTATACAGTCAAAACACATCCATCCAAGTCCCTTACTTTATTAGTGTCAGGTAAAGAAACTTTGTTTGATTATTTGGGAAGTAAAGAACCCAATCTTCTCACCATTTCAAGAATGCTTGGAATCGACTTTAAAGTTAGTTTTAAACAAGCCTACTCTGGAACAGACTTTGAAGGGACTGTTATTAGTGGAGAATTACTTTCAAGACAATGTATCGTTGAGGTCAGTCCCTTACTTCCGGAATTGTCGCTGGGACTACTCAACCAAATTGGACAAAGTGCACAAGAATTAGAACTATTACTCACCAGAATTATTCCTGTTGAGGCTGTATCTATCTTATAATAAAGAAGTGACTTAAGTTATGCTTGAGTCACTTTATTGTGTATACTAAAAGAAGAGAAAAGAGGTAAGACATGACACGCATTAAAAACACTATTAGCTTATTGGAACTCTTATCTTTTAGACGTATTATCAGTATGCAAGAATTGAGTGAGTATCTTGAAGTGAACCCCCGCACAATTCAACGCATGAAAGATGATCTTATCGACTTAGGTTATGATATTGAAACAATATATGGTCCAGGTGGCGGTTATCGCTTAGTAGGGACATCAGATTTACATCAAAGAGACTTTACACCACAAGAGAGAAAACACATCCTAAATGGCTTAAATCAACTGATGGACACAAGAAACTTTACCTACTCCAATGAATACTATGAAGCCATCGCAAAACTGAACCATCACTTTGATACTGAATCACAATCTGTGCATATCAAAACGGTAAATTCTAAATCTCTATATATAGAAAATCCAAAACAATATTTGGAACATGTGAATACAATTAAAGATGCGATTAAAAGAACGAAACGCCTAAAAATAGAATATACAACCAATAATAATGAATATAGAAACTATACCTTTGAACCCTATGAACTCTTTATCGTGAATCAACTATGGTATGTAGGGGGCTTAAATGAAAAAGGCCAAATACGCAGTTTGAAGTTATCAAGAATGCATGCATGCGTTCTAGTAGAAGATGAAACCTTCAGATTTGATGAACCCACATCTAAAAGTATTCGTGTTGATAATTACGGATTTAAAATCAATCCACAAAAAGTAAAAGTGGAAATTAAAGATAATACATATTTCAAGGAATTTATATGGGGTGAAAATCAGAAAATAACACCAATAGATGAAAGTAAATATATCCTGGAAGTAGAGTTTTTAAATGTCTTAAGTGCCAAAAGTTTCATCTTAGAAGGGGGACATCATTTCAAAGTGTTGGAACCTGAAAATCTTAAACAATGGGTAAAAAAAGAAGCCGAAAAAATTCTAGAGAACTATGCTTGAATTATTCATGTGACTTCGATAAGATAATGAGACGGAAGGGACTTTATTATGGAACAAAAAAAAGACAGTATATTTTCATATAAGGAGATACTCTCAAAAGTAAATAAGGAAAGGAAGAATCAAATGATTGTTATTGAAGGTGTAGTGGGTGTTGGAAAAAGCTCACTGATGAATATATTAGGGGAAAGAGGTTATACAATGTTTGAGGAACCTGTAGTGGATAACCCAATCTTAGATAAGTTTTATCACGACAGAACGCGTTACTCATTCCCGCTTCAAGTATTCTTCCTCAACAAAAGATTTGAGCATATTAAAAAAACAAACGATGTTGCACAAGCTGTAATGGATAGAAGTATCTATGGCGATGCAATCTTCGCAAGAATGCTAAACTTAAATCAAGAGATGAGTGATGAAGAGTTTGGTATTTATCAAGAGCTACTTGAAAACATGTTAGAGCATGTCCGTGCTCCTAAACTTATGGTGTACCTGGAAGTTTCTGTAGATGAAGCAATGCGTCGCATCAGTAAGCGTGGTCGCGATTATGAACAAATCGTTGAACGTGAATACTGGGAAGATTTAAATAAAGAGTATACAGAATACTTTAATCACTATGAATTATCACCTGTTTTAAAAATCAATGTGGATAACTTAGATTTTGAGAATAATGAAGCTGATAAGAAATACGTTTTAGATCTAATTGAAAAAGAACTAGAAGCAATAAAATAAAAGAAGGGAAACCTTCTTTTTATTATGTTAAAGACTAAACTAAAGGTCTAAATTATGATAAAATATGTGGGTTAAAGAAAGAGGTGGATTGATGAATACAATGGACAAAGTATTTAATGTATTTGTAGTCTTTTTGGCGGCCACATTATTTCTAGCAAGTAAGACAGTCATTGATGTTGTTTCAACATCAGATGGACAGGTGATTGTTTCATATTACGATAAAGAAATACAAAGATATAACTTAGATGAAGATGGATTTCATACAGTTAATGGTGATCTGGGTGATGTAGTCATTGAAATTAAAGATGGCAGTGTACGCGTTGCTGAGGAGATTTCACCAAAACACTACTGTAAAACACAAGGATGGGTAAAACATACGAACACACCCATTGTTTGTCTTCCTAATGGTATCAAGATTGAACTTCAAAACAACTTAGCTACAGAAGAGGATATCAAGATACAATGAGAAATTATAACAAAACAAAAAATATGACAATCTTAACAATGTTACTTGCCATGGCAATCACAACCAGTCTAATTGAATCTCAAGTAGAGATTGGACTGCCAGGGGTACGCCTGGGACTGGCGAATGTTTTAGGCTTGATCGCACTTTCAATCTTTGGTGTAAAAGAGATGTTGACACTCAATCTTATGCGTGTGTTGATTGTTGGTTTGATGCGTGGGACATTGTTTTTCAGTCCTGGATTTTGGATTAGTTTTTCAGGAACACTCTTATCCAGTATCTTTGCAATACTGGCATATAAATCAAAAATATTTACAGATATAGGTGTTTCATCTGTATCGGCTTGTTTCCATAATATTGGGCAAGTGCTCTTTGTTTCATTTTTAACATCTGCCCCCATGTTATTGTTTACTTATCTACCTTTTATGCTCATGTTAGGTGTTCCAACAGGACTTTTAAGTGGGTATATATTAAAGAGTATTAATGAAAAGAATATTACGTGAAAATAGTATCATAGTATGATATGATAATTTTTGTGAGAAGGAGAATTTTATGAAAATAAGAATAGATGATTTAACGGCTATCCAAAATGACTTGGATTCAAGAATATTTGAACTCCACAATACCTCTCGTGCACAGACACGACAAGACCGTATATTAGCGCTCTTAGTTGAGGCTGGAGAACTTGCTAATGAGACACGTGTGTTTAAGTACTGGAGCTTACAGAAGCCTTCAGAGGATGCAGTTATCTTCGAAGAATTCTCAGATGTAGTTCACTTTGTATTGTCACTTGGGATCGATATTGGATTTGATGAAAAAGAGATTGAAGTATCAGAAACAAATGATACACTCAACAACAAGTTCCACATCCTATTTAAAAACATAAATACATTTTCCCTCAGTAACTCAAAAGAAGATTATAAAACATTGATTATTTCAGTCTTTGATCTTGCTATGACATTGGGAATGAGTGGCGAAGATGTTCGAAAAATGTATTTAATGAAAAATGAGAAGAATCACCAAAGACAAGATAATAATTATT
>CAYPHX010000022.1:0-22022 GCA_964410635.1 uncultured Erysipelothrix sp.
AGTGGATATTAATTTTTAGCTTTTTGGTGTCACATCATTTACAAGTATACAATTTTATTTGCTGATTATTTCATATTCTTATTAACTTGAGAAAGTAACATGAGACATGTAATTGAATATCCTTATATGTTCTTTTTTTAACAAAAGAACAAACGACATAATGACAAAGTTTCCAAAAATATGCATAATTACAGAATAAGAATATTATTTGTCTTTAGATAGATAAGAGTAAATAAGACAGTCGCAATAACAAGATTAACTGTCATTGAACTATGACCTCTAATAAACAAAATAATTGAAATTATAGATAGTATCCACTTAAACTTGCCCTTCCCAAGATTGATAAATATAAATACCAGGTAGAAGTGAGAGAAAGACATATTTTGGAGTTAATAATTTTATATCATGAATTATTTTTTCCTTATTATAGATAATGATAGGTACTACTAATATAGAAGATAGGCAGAATGCAATACCAGGCGTTAATACATTTATATTCTCATCATACAATTTAATAGCCAAAAAGGCTAACGCAAGTAATATATTTGCGATAGAAAAAATATTATTGTTTTTCTTCATTCAAATCCACCTTCTTAGCTTTATTTAAATTGTAACATATTTAATTGTTCTTTTACGGCTGTTTCTTAACACGCTACTTTGAACTATTTAAGATATCTGCGGTATAGCGACGGTCTGTGATATTCATCGTTGAATTTCTGTGAGATGTAATGATGATAGTTTTATTTTGTGCATGTTTTTCTAAGTTATCTAAGATTATTGCTTCATTTAAACTATCTAAATTACTTGTAGGTTCATCCAAGATTAGTAAGGGCGCATCTTTTAAGAAAAGTCGCGCTAAAGCAATTCTTTGTTTCTCACCTGATGATAAAGAGCTGCCAAATTCTGATACATTTGTTTCATACTGTTGACTTAGTTTTAAAATGTAATCGTGAATACCAGCATCCTTCGCAGCTTTAATTACTTCTTCATCTGTTGCAGAATAATTACCCAATCTAATATTATCCATGATACTCATTTTAAATAGATCCGTTGCTTGTGACATGTATGCTTGATTTGATTTTAAACTCTTTGAGTTTATATCATTCACATCACAACTATCAAACTCAATGCTTCCTTTAGAAGTCTGATAATATCTCATCATGAGTTTTAGGAGTGTGGATTTTCCTGATCCTGATTCTCCTTGTATACCAATAATCTCATGTCCTTTTGAACTCATACTTACATTATCAAGTACTTTTTTATCATTATATGAGAAATCAACATGCTTGATGTTAAATGCATTGATTGTGTTTAAGTCTTTATGTTCAGTGATATCATTTACTTCTGGTTTCTCTTCAAGTAAGTTAAGCACCCTATCACCTGATGAAAGCGTATGGTACATATTGTTTGCTAAATTAGATAAGGCTATAACCGGTCCAAATGAACTGGTATGTAATGTTAGAGCAAACATCCATATCTTGGGATCCATATTATTTTTTACTGCAATGATAATGATGAGTAGATTGGATATAAAAATGACTACCTCTACTGATATGCTGTTTGAAATTGTATAGAGATTCATACGTTTTTGTGATTGATTAAGTTTACTTGTCTTCTCATCCAGTTCTTTAATACTGTTAGTTTGATGATTGTATTGAATGACATCAAATACGCCAATCACTCTTTCAAGAATAAAGGAGTTTATGTTTCCTAATGTATCTCGGTAATATTTACCCAAAACTCTTGCTTTTGCACTAAAGAATATAGGAAATACAACGCCTATCAGTAGATATGAAATGAGAGTGATTAAACCAATAGTATTAGATATCTTAAATACTGCAATAACCACAAGACTGTTCACAATCAAAGCAATAAAAACCGGTGATATTGTATGCGCAAAGAACACTTCTAAATGCTCAATATCGCCTGTTATTAATGAAATAAGATTTCCTCTATCTGATGTATCCAGTTTTGCAGGAGCAAGTTGTCTCATTTTCTCAAAAATCTTATCTCTAAGTTGTGCTAAAACCCTAAAGGCAAGTTCATGGTTTAAAGCTTGTTCAATATATCTAAATACACCACGCAATAAAGCGGCTACGACAAGTACAATCATAATTGATTTTCGATATTCACTAAAGGTAATTAAAGATACACCCAGTACAGGGATAAATATAGCACTGATATGTCCTAAGACACCAAAAATAACTGCAAAAACCATATATACTAATAATGATTGAATCAAACCCAGAAGTTGAAACATCATTTTAAAGGCATTACGCTTCTTCATATTTCAGTTCCAACCTTTCTTGTGTGGTAAATAAACTATGATATTTACCTTTTTTCTCTTGTAAAGTTTCGTGATTTCCCTGTTCAATGATGACACCTGAATCCAAGACTAAAATATTATCAAAGTTTTGAACGGCTCTGAGTCTATGGGATACCATCATGATAAATTTATTATCTAAGTTATTGATTACATTTAGGATGATGGCTTCACTTTCTGCATCAATGCTTGATGTTACTTCATCAAATAAATATACATCAACATCTTTAAGTAAGGCTCTTGCAAGAATTAGTCGTTGTCTTTCACCACCTGATAAATTACTACCACGTTCTAAAACAACACTATCAAGTCCTTGATTGTTTTCTAAGTAATTTATTAAGCTCACATCTTCTAGTACTTTTAATAATTTAGATTCATCACTTACACCACTTAACTCTAGGTTACTTCTAATTGTTCCTTTAAAGACTTCAGATTTTGAAGATACAAGTTGAACATGATCATAAAAATTTTGAGTATTCAGTTTCTTTATTTGAATCCCATTCATTTTTATATTTGAACTTTGCAGCTGACGCGCAACTAAAGATAGTAAGGTGCTCTTACCTGAACCACTCTCACCAACAAATGCAAATTTTGATGGACTGTTCATCATAAAATTAATATTACTGAGTACTTCACGTTCACCATAAGCATAATGAAGTTTCTCAACTTGAATGGATGCAACACTTTCTATTGTTTCATCTTTTTTCGCATCCTCTTCTAGATTTAGAAACGAAAATATTTTATCTGATGCTGCTGCACCATTCATCGCAATATGAAAGTAAGAACCGAGCTGACGCATTGGAATAAAAAACTCAGAAGATACAAGCACCAAGAATACAAAACTCCCCATAGTAATACTCGCTTTATTATATTCAAGATAAGCCAATACAATTGCAAGCATGGCACCACCATAAGCAACTAAATCCATCACTGAGATTGAGTTTAATTGCATTATGAGTACACGCATCGTTGCTTTCCTAAAACTTTCCGATTCTTCATTTATTTTTTGATGCATCACATCATCAATTTGAAATGATTTCAATGTTGATAAGCCTTGTAGACTGTCTAAAAAACTTGATCCTAAGTTCAAATAAGAACTCCAATATTTATTTAGAATTCGTTTCGCAAACTTTTGTACCAACACAATAGATATAGGTATTAGAGGTACCATCACTAAAAGGACGAGTGCCACTTTTAAACTGATAAATGATAGTACAATAAAAAGAATAACAGGACTGATCATTGCATAGAAAAACTGGGGTAAGTACAGTGCAAAATACACTTCTAGTTGATCAACACCTTCAGTCAATAACTGAGAAATATTTGAACTATCTACCTTCCCTTGGAAACTTGTTCCAATACGTAAAAGTTTTTCATATAAGAGTTTTCTTAAGTGTGCTTTTGTGTTATTTGAAGTTTGTATGATTTCATCTTGAGCAAGATAAATAAAGATGATTTTTATTATTACAAACACAAGCAATAAAATTATCCATGTTATGAGATTTGAAATCTTCTGATCAACCGCAATCTTGATACCTAAAAGGATTGCAATACTACAAACTAATGAGACAATCTTATATAGCACTGTATTCATGATTTGTTTTTTATTCTCTGGTAAAAGTTCAAACAGTTTTTTATCAATCATTGAATATGACCTGTTTCGTTTTAATAATTTTTATAAAATATACATATTTCACACTCAGAAGAATAATTATAAAGATTCTTAAGTATGGTGAATTTACTAAAAAGAACGGAAAACATAGCATGAATGTAGCCGAAGTTAAAATAATCACTTTAGCTTTCAATGTCATTTGCTTTTGCTCAACAAAAAGGAGTACATGTTCATTGTACATCCTCGTTTTTTTTACATAGTTGTTTAACTTTGTTGAACTTCTAATAGCAAAAAACGAAGACAACAGAATGAATGGTGTACTGGGTAATACAGGTATAAAAAAACCTATAAAGCTAAGGGCTAAGAAAAAAAGTGATAGCACACTTCCCGCTATTTTATATATTTTATTCAAATTGATTCACCTTTCTATATCAAGAGAAGCAAGTCCTCTATCTTATTAAATATGTATGTTGGATTTTCTAATTCCAAGATTTCTTTAGAACTGACACCTGTTAACATGGCACAAGATTTAACTTCTGCAGAAACAGCCATTCTAATATCATTTGGAGAATCACCAATAACATAAGTATTACTTTTATCTAGTTTGTATTTATCTATAATATATTCTATTGCCTGAGGATGTGGTTTATAAACTTTTAAACTGTCTGAACCAATCACTTCAGTAAAAAAGTTATCTATGTGAAGTAACTCAAGCATTTTTTTACTTATTTCCAAAGTACTGTTCGATATTAAGAACATCTTAATATCATTACTTTTAAATACTTCCAAAACTTCAATTACATTTTTAAATAATCGTGCTTTATTTACACGTTTACGTAAATAGCTACTTCTATACATCTCTAGAAAATCACTGAGTTCTTTGTCAGTAAACTTAAATAAAATATCAATTTCAAATAAGCGTACTGGCTCTTCAACATATCTACTGATATCTTCTGGTAATGGCACATGGAAAAAGTTTAAAGTTTCTATTAAAGCTTCTTTCATAATTACCTTTGTATTTAACAAGGTTCCATCAAAGTCGAAGATAAAGTTCATAATGCTCACCTCTAGTAATATTAGATGTATATTATCTACAGTTTATCACAATTAGAAATCATTTAAAATACGATGTGAAAATGTTATCATTATATAAAGGAAGTGATTCAATGTATTTTGATTATAGTGCCTCGACCCCCATGTCAAAAGCAGCAAAAGATGCCTATATAGAAGTAGCAAATTTTATTTTTGCTAACCCACAGTCAAAACATGATTTAGGAAGAAAAAGCGATATCGTTATCAGCCAATTAAAGGATAAGATAAAATCTTTACTCAATGCTGAGAATCACCATATCACTTTCACTAAAAATGCAAGTGAGGCAAACAGAACGATCATTGAACATATCATCACCATGCCAAAAGAGATGCATGTAATTTGCGGGCCTTATGAACATCCTTCAATCATAAAAGTCCTAGCGAAACTGCAAAAAGAAGGACTGAAATTAGATATACTTGAAACTGATGCTGATGGCATGATCGATGCTGCATCTATCAGCCGTTTGATCACCGACAACACGACTTTAGTCGTTGTGTCACATGTTGATAGCGAACTTGGATTTATACAAGACCTCAGTGCTATTAAACATGTCATCAAAGATATTCCTTTGATGTCAGATATTACTCAATCCGTAACAAAAGCTGAACTGAATATGGATTTCATCGATTATGCCAGTTTCTCTTCTCATAAATTCTATGGACCCAAAGGTCTTGGTGCGATTATTGCTAAAGATGATACATTAACTGAAGAAGGCACACTCAGTCCAGAATTGATTTATGCTTCAGTCATTGCACTGGAAGAAACATTGAATCTAAACTCAAAAAATATCATAGATATGCATCAGTATCTCACTGATGCTTTAGTTAAGTTTAAAAATATTACAATCAACAACCCAAAAAACAGTATTCCCCACATTGTTAATATTAGTCTACTAGATACTGATATTGATGATCTGGTTATGTACTTTTCAGATCGCAAGATTTACTTATCAAGAGCAAGTGCTTGTTCATTAAACAAACAATCACCCAGTTTACTAAGATTAACAAAAAACAAAGAAATATCTACAAGCTCTATTAGAATAAGCTTAAGCCACCTTACTACAAATAAAGAAATTGATACCTTAATAGAAGAGATAGGAAAAATATATAATGAAAATGATTAGAATATCCGCAATGTGGTGCATGTCATGTTTAATCATGTTGAGTCGACTTGATGATTTACAAACAACGTATAACTTAGAGTTTGAAGACTATGATTATGATTTCGATGATATTACTCAATTCGATGTAGGTGATACACTCCCTGTTGTATTACTCATGGATAAAAATAATTCAATATGCGAAAAAATTGTTGGCGAAGTATCAAAAAAAGATTTAAAGTCTTTATTGGATAAGTACCAATGAAAAAAAGATTCTTAACATATCTAGCAATAATAATGCTATTTACTTTTATACCCGTAAAAGCTGAAGAAGCACTTGATATCCATTTGTTTTATTTGTCCACATGTACGAATTGCTCTGAAGAGATGGCATGGTTAGATGAAACATACGCAAATGATTCTAGAATCAATATTAAAATGTATGAGATATCAGACAAGAAGTATCGTGATTTATTTGAACAGACACAAGTAAAACTCAATACCCCTGCAAAAGGCGTTCCTTACCTAGTCATTGGAGATCAAGCAATTACTGGTTTTATAAAAGGAACGACAGATATTGAAATCTCAAAAGCGATTGAAAGATATCTCGCAACAGGTACAAGTATCGATCCTTTTGATTCAAACTATCAAGTACCTATCTTAGGTGAAGTAGATATTAAAGAAGTATCACTCCCCTTACTTGCTGGTGTTATGGGTGTTGTTGATGGTTTCAACCCTTGTGCCATGTGGGTTCTTGTCTTTCTAATTACTTTACTAATCAACTTGAAAGATAGAAAAAGAATGTGGATTCTTGGTCTCACATTCATCTTTATTTCTGGCTTAATTTACTACTTATTTATGTTTGCTTGGTTAAATGTTGCGATGATACTGAATTCAATCCCCATCATTCAAATAGTGATTGCTCTTGTCAGCATTGGATTTGCACTTTACCAAATTAGACAGTTCTTTAATACAAAAGATGTTGGTTGCGAAGTTATTGATGATACTAGACGAAAAACAATATTAACCAAAGTAAAAAAAATAACCAGCGCACAATCACTCCTACTAAGTTTAATGGCCATCATATCACTTGCCATACTGGTAAACTTATTTGAACTCATGTGTTCCTTAGGACTGCCTGTTATTTTCACTCAAATATTAAGTTTAAATGAATTAAGCTTTTGGCAAACTCAATTTTATCTACTTATTTATATACTCTTCTTCTTGATTGATGATATCATCATATTTTCCATTGCAATGTTAACTTTAAAAATTAAACCTATCTCAGGTAAGTATATGAAGTACTCACATTTGATTGGTGGCGTTATTATGTTGGTTCTTGGTCTCTTGATGCTTTTCAAACCAGAAATTCTCATGTTTAACTTCTAGTATAAAAGGGCTATGCGCCCTTTTATTTTCTTTTAATTGAACGATAATTCGTTACTTTAATCTTATTATCTTTTAAAAACTTTCTTAATTCATCTGATGTTAACAATACAGTCTCATCATATCTTTTAGCATTGTATCTGGATATCTCTTCTAGAAACAAATCTTCTTTTGCACCTGGATGAACCATGAACTCTAAAGTACCACTATAGCGTGCCATTGTTTCATATAAGTGTTCAAGTGTCGCTGTTTCATCATAGAAACCAAGATCACATCGAACCTCTGTTGGTAGATTGTCTCTTACTGAACGCATTGGTAATTTAAATTCACGACTTAAGCGACGTGCTATCTTGTTTAACCTACTATCTAAATGAACATGGTGGTGTGAATCAATATGTGTAATATCAAAATGTTCGGATATTCTCTTAATTTGTGCCTTCCACTCATCATAGACTTCATTCAAATCAACACTATCACTGGGTGTATTCGCATCAATATTAAAGTTACCCAACTCATCCACGAGTGTTTTGTGAGTATCCAGTAATGGACTTCTTGTGGTTAATACAAGGTGTATCCCAACACCTAATTTAGGATGTTGTTTTGCTAAATCAGCTGCCTCAATAAGTAGCTTCTCATCACAATTCCCTAATACTGTAGTGGACATCACGACACCATTATTGTGACTTTCAATGATTGCTCTTGTTATTCCACTTGTTAAAGCAAAGTCATCAGCATTAAATATTACTCTATTGATCATATGTTTCTCCTTAAGTCTAATCTATATCTATTCTATCATATGCAATAGAAAAAACTAGAATTTCTAGTTTAAACTATTTCAAATATGACATCAATAATTTCTACAGAATAATTATTTTCTATAAAATTAAGAATTTGTTCTTTTTTATTGTGACTCTTTTGAATGCTTGAAGTAATACCCGCGACTAAGATATTTGATTGTTTCAAATCATCTAAGTCCCCTGACTCCAAAACAGAAAGATTAAAGTCTTGTTTCAATTTTTGAATCAAACTTTTAGTGATCTTACGTTTCTCTTTTAAAGATCCTACGTAACGATGTAATAAGATAAACTCTATTTTAAAAACTATCATTTTATACAAGTTCTAGACGTGTAATCTCAATTAATGGCTCTTTTGTAAAAAAGCTAGCAACAGCATAAACCATGACTTTATCAGTAGGTTTTAGCGAATCAAGTTTTATCTTCTCTTGGTTTTGATTGAATATGACTGGCTCATCAAAAAAGCCCATTGTGATATCACCTTCAATAAAACTTCCCAAGCTATCCACTACATGTAGTTCAAACTTATGATTAATGGCCTTGATCTCTGCAACAAATTCTATGATTGGCATTTGTTCATGTAAGACCATTGGGTTGAGTTGTGGTGGTAAGGACATTGTCATTACGCCATTCGTTACAAACTTCACCCACTGATTCTTTTTAAAGAATCCTACTTCAACTGGATCACCGAATCGATCATACATATTTGTATGACTTGTATGCAGTACCATTGTATCTCTGTAACTATCACGCGTATAGGCCGTAGGCATTACCCAAACGCTACCTTCTTTGCTAACACGAATTACTTTCGCATGATAAACTTGATCTTCCATATTGCCTCCTTACATAATTAATGCATCAACATCAATATAGTAATCTCCATCTATATAGTGATATGGATAAAGATTATCTTCACAGAAATCTAAAAATGCTTTATTATCTTTGATTAGTTCTTCCATTGTAATGGTTGATTCTAATCGTTCTTCAATTATATTTGCATGATTCTTAATGGATTCAAAATTATTTGTAATATAGTCCTCTGACATCACAATACATGTAAAACGTATATGTTGTAAGTGTGAATCATCAAATCCTTGAATCCAGTTTTCAGGAACATAAATTCCCTCAACAATAAGGTCTTGATTATTTTCTATTGCAGTTTTAATGATCTCTTGAATAATTGGCCAAAGATATTTTGTTAGTTCCTCATCATTCTCAACAGAAATATCACAAACTCCCGATCTAATTAATCCCATCTTAATGTGATCAATTGATAGATATGGTGTTTGTGTCTTTACCATTAATCGCTGCGCTAGTGCAGTCTTCCCTGTGTGCGAAGCACCTGTAATTATTGTAATCATAAAAACCTCTTTTCCTGGTCATTTCATCACCTACAAAAAAAGATGGGTTTAGCAATATAGATATTATTTTTATCTCTTATAGTTACATTATACTAAATAAAACACAATTTTAAAAGGTCAACCCTCTTTGGAGCTGACCTTTAAGTCTTAAAATGCTGGTGTACTTGCCCAATCATATTCCTCAATTAAGAAGTTTCTAACTTTATCGGTACCCAATAATTCAATTAATTTTTTTATTTCATCACTATCTTTATTATCATTTCTAGAGACTAGTGATATCGCAAAACCTTCGGTTACTGCATCTGACTTTTCAACATAAAGTCTTTCCGCATCTCCCTCAAGTTCTAAACTCTTTGCATATGTTGGATACATGACTGCAAGTTCTGTCTCAACATAACGCTGTGCTAAGCTTGTTAGTGGCACTTTATCTTCAAACTTTAAGTTTTTAGGGTTTGAAATAACATCAGCTTCACTAAAGTTTGGTGCATTATCTAAACTTAACTCAATGAGTCCTGCTTGGTGCAATAAGTATAATGCCCTTGCATAGTTTGTGGCATCATCTGGCATTGTAATTGATGCGCCTTCTTCTAAATCATTAATATCTGTCAGTGTTTTAGAATAAAGTGCAAAAGTTGCATGATATATTGGCATCACAACTTCTAAATCAGAATCATTAGCTTCATTAAATGCATTCAAGAAATATTGGTGTTGAATCATATTTGCATCTAACTCTTTATCTTTTAATAATGAGTTGGGTGTTTGATAATCTGAAAACTCATGAATATTAAGTTTAATATTTTCTTTCTCTAAATCTTCTTCAATAAGTTCAAGGATGTCTTTCATTGGAAAGAACGATACACCTATATCTAAAATGTGTTCCTCTTTTTTCGCTGTACATCCAACCAATAGTAAACCTAAAATCATTAATGTAATAACTTTTTTCATTCTATCTCCTCTTATCTATAATCAATCTTTTGTGCAAGCCTATTTCCAATTGATTGCACAAATTGTACTAATACAATCATCAACAAAATAATCAACCACATCAGTTTATAATTAAAATTGTGATAACCCTCTGCCATCGCAAGATAACCAAGGCCACCACCACCAATAATACCCATCACTGTCGAATAAGATAATAACGATACAGCAACTGAAGTAAAACTTAGTACCAAGCCGGATCTTGCTTCCACCAGTAAGAAGTTTTTAAAATACTGAAGTTTCGTTGCTCCCATCGCATAAGATGTTTCATACATGACACGATTCACATCTAATAAGTCTTGTTCCACAAGTCTAGCAAATAAAGCCACACCAATTATTGATAAAGGAACCTTGGATGCATTAACTCCAAATCCTGTACCAATCAGTAATCTATTTAACGGGATAAAGGCAATTATAAACAATATAAACGGGATCGAACGAACCACATTTACTACAGTCGATAATATAAAATATAGAACAGTATTCTCAAAAATACCATCCTTTCGAAATACAAAAAGAGAAAAACCCAATAGTAAGCCCAGTATTAAACTTACAACAAGTGAAATGGACAACATATTCAAAGTTTCAAATAAAGCTTTGACTATGTCTGCTTCAAAATAAAGCCATACATCTATATACTCTTGTATCATGAACTGAGAGCCTCCTGATAAGAAGGACTATAAATAGCTTTCTTTTCAACATCCAATATATTCTTAATTTGACCTGATTCAAGAATTGCTACACGATCACAAAGACTTTGAATAACAGAAATATCATGCGACACAATCACAATCGTTGTTTTCATATCTTGATTGATGCTCTTTAGTAAAGTGAGTATTTCAGCCCTAACTTTAGTATCCAACGCAGATGTTGGTTCATCACAAAAAATGATTTTAGGATCACGCATTAATGTTCGTGCTATGGCTACTCTTTGTTTTTGACCACCCGATAGCGTTTTAATATGACGCTTTTCAAATCCTTCAAGGCCAACATACTTCAAGTACATTTTAGCTTTTTCCATACTCTTGTTTTTATCAAACTTCAGCAATTTATTCGGTAATATAACGTTATCTATTACATTTAAGTTTGATAGTAAATTAAAATTTTGAAACAAGGTTGCTGTTTGCCGCACTTGCTCCAACTTGTTTTTACTATCAAGCAATTGATCCATAAGAAAAACAGTCCCTTCAGAAGGTATGATAAAACCATTCATAATACGCAGTAAAGTAGATTTACCACTACCAGTTTCACCAATCAATCCGAAAATTTCCTGTTCCTTAATTGATATATTGATATCATTTAAAATATGATGCTTACTCTCTGAGTCCTGAAAACCATGAGAAATATGCTCCAATCGAATCACACTATACACCATCTCTCTCTTCTTGCTAATCTAAGTATAGGCAAAATATATAAAAAATGAAAATAGTTTGACTATACATCGCTATTATAAATTGGTTTTACAAACTCAAGTCTACGATAGACCACTAAAAATGTTAGTGCTAATGTAATCATATTCCCAACTAAGATTAAATACGGCGCATCAAACGACTCACCTAAAGCACCCCACATGAGTTGCCCAATAATGACACCAGCGGTTGTCATCATTTGGAAAGTACCATTAAATCTTCCTCGCATCTTATTATCTACATAGGCTTGTGTAGAAGAAATTCGTATATTAAATGATGTAACTGATAAGATTCCTGTAATAAAACTAACGACCAGCATCATTTGAAATGGTAAGAACAACAAGAATCCGTTAGTGAAGCAAATAATCACATAGACGAGCATTGCGATATCAAACTTCTTCTCAGACTTAAATGAGAATCGATAATGAATCATACCACCAATAAAACGACCCAAAACGTTTGCTGTTGAAACGAAGGTAAAGAATGTATAACCAAGAGAAGGTTGAGCTTTGAAATATGGCATCTCAAGTGTCCCTGTAGCCGATGTTTGGAAAAGTGAGTTGATGAAGAAATACAATGTAATGGTTAGAATACCTTTTTCACGATATATGTACTTAAGTCCTGATTTATATTCTTCTTTAAAGTCCTCAAACTTAAAGATCTGGACACCTTCTTGAACATGGTTCTCATCACGACTTAATCGTGTTTCAAAAAGTGCAGCGATAAAGAATGCTGCGGCATTAAAAAGGAACAAGACCTCTAGACCAATGCTCTCATGAACAAAAGCTGCAACAGGTGTCATAAAGGCTGCAATGGGGTAAATCATTGATGATATTGAGTACGCTTTAGAGAAATTACCTTCAGAAATATAACTTGGGTATAATGAATCATAAGCAACTGAATATATACTATCTACTGATCCGATTAAAACAGCTAAAACAAGAAAGCTTGGGAAAGTAAGTATATTTAACTTCAATCCCAAAAATATAAAAATATAGACTACACTTGAAATAAAATCCAATGTATAAACAACTTTAACTCGAGAAAACCGGTCAAGAAAGGTCCCAGCAACAAGAGGAATAACTAACCTTGGTAGATTATTCAATGTTAGATATATAGCAAAGGCAAAACTTGAATCTGTCATCTCTAATATTAAAACAGCAAGTGCAAATCCTGCGATTGCATTACCCAACATTGAGATAACTGTACCCATAGTAATGATGGTAAAGTTTTTTGTCCATAGTTTTTGTATCATAAGTATAATATTATCACATAACTAGATACATTGAACTAAAAAAATAAAAAAAGGACAAATAATGTCCTTAATTACTTTCTGTTACATAAATTGTTATGTCAGCATTCTTTTCAAAGTATTCATTATGTACAAGTTTATCGGCTAATTGACTTGTAATATTTGAATCAATCAGGAAACAAACCATCTCTTGTTCTTCATGTATTTCTAAATGCATCAAAGGAATTTCGATACTATGATCTTCAAATAAACCACGACCATGGTATATAGTCGCCCCTGTTGCACCATACAATCTGGAGAACTCAACGATCTCTTCTGCATAACCACGTTTTGTGATTACCATTAAGAAATGATTGACAAGACTTGATGGTGGTAAAGAGAACTCTTCTTCAACGAAGTGTTCATGTTCATGAGCCACAACTTGGCGGCTCTTAAACACCAACCCCAGTATCATAAGCGATAGTACCGGTGCCATAGCAACCATAGCGATGACGCCAAACCCATCTACCAAGACATTGGCTGTCTCAATACTCGATGCTGCTCCTTGAGCAAATGCAAGTACGAATGTTGCGGTCATAGGACCCGATGCAACACCTCCTGCATCATAAGCAATCCCAACAAATATTGGATCAGTAAAGAATGATAAAATGATTGCGAACGCAAATCCTGGTAAAAGGAAATACCAAAGCTTAACACTTGGACTGACAATTCTTAGCATTGAAATTGCAATCGCAATTCCAACACCTAAAGATAATGTTCCACGAATCATTGAGATTGGAATGGAACCACCCGATACGTTTTGAATTTGTTCTCCAAGTACGTGTACGGCCGGCTCTACAAGTACGATGATTAATCCTAAAGCAAAACCAACAAGCACCAGCATACGTTTATCAAGTGATGCAATCTTCATCCCTAACATACGACCCATATCCATAAAGCCAGAGTTAACCGCTGTTAGGAAGAGTACAAGACCCACAAGCGTGAGTACAAGACCAATTAATATTTTTTTAATTTCTGATTTATCAAGTTTAAACTTAAAGATATTATATCCAAAGAATAAAGCACTAATTGGAATCAATGCTAACAAGGATTCTTTAATCATAATAGGTAGAATATCAAATACTGGCTTAAAGATTCCTGTTAAAAAGACGTAATCTTCTGCCACACCTTGAATATTCTTTTGCCCTGATAGTATTGATAATAGCATTACTGCAAGAATTGGACCAGAACTCATGATCCCTACCAAACCAAATGAATCATCTTCTGAACTTTGGCCACCTTTATAAGTTGATAGACCTAAAGATAAACTTAGGACGAAAGGTGTTGTAAGAGCACCTGTTGTAGCACCTGATGCATCAAATGCTATGGCTAAGAACTCTTCTGAAACAAATAATCCAAGTACTAATATTACAGAATATACAATGGCCATGAAAAGATTTAATTTCATTTCCTTTAGTAATCTAAAAACTCCTAATGAAACCATGATTCCAACCCCTAAAGAAACCATATAGACAATCATGGTAGAACTCATCGTTCCACCCGATGCATCACGTATTTGATTTCCAAGAATTAAAAGATCTGGTTCAGCAACTGTAATTAAAAATCCAAGTAAAAAACTTAAGAAAGCTATTTTAAATAACTTTGTTGAGGTTGCTACTTCCTTCGACATATGATTTCCAATGGGGTCCATTGCAATCTCAACGCCCCATAAGAACACTGTAAGTCCAATGAGTAATAAAAAGCTACCAATCAAAAAGCGTACTATAATATCGGTTGGAACTTTTACTATTGTCATTGATAATACTAAAACTAATATAACAACCGGTATGAGTGTTTTTGATACTTCTTTCATCTTATCTATAAATAGACTCATTTTGCACCTCCAGAATCTTCAAAGATTCCTGTTGTCTTTACAACTGGTAATGCAATCATTTTCCCGCTATTCGCTACATCTATATGTTCTTTGATAGCATGGGAAACTTTATCTTTTATTGATTTATGTACCACAATCAAAACTGTATCTTTTTGTGGTTCTAAACTGATTGGAAAGTATGTTTCTTGAGGAATACCTTGTCCACGACCATGTATTACAGTACCACCTCGTGCTTCCGCACGGCGCGCTACTGTAATGATGTCATTATGTTTTCCTTGATCAACAATCACCATCAATAAGCTATAATCAATTGACTCTTCAACAAGACTGATCTTCTTAGATTCTTTAGTCCATCTTTTGAACGGTATAGAGAAGCTAATACCATTATTCTTTTTTGAAAACTCAAACTTTTTTGCGACTTCACTGTGTAGTTTTTCATCTTGTTCTTTATTAACAGGAATTAATACCAACTCTTTTTGCGTTTGGTTTAAACCCAGTTGCTCCAATACTTTAGAACGAACTGTTCCTTCTCCAAGGATAACTGTTGCTTCATGCAAGCCCATCTCTTTCGTATACTTAATTAAGTTATTTGCTTTACCGCGATTTACAATCGCAAAGTAAATTCTATCCATCTAATCACTCCTTCTTTTAAACTCCATAACATCACTGATATCACACTCTAATGCAAAGCATATCTTGCTTAAGACATCTGTAGTAATATTTTTATTTCGACTTAGCTTTGCTAATGAGGTATGTGAAATACCCGTAAGCTCGCATAAATCCTTTTTTTTCATATTTCTATTTTTTAACAATACCCATAACTTCTGATAACTCATATACATTTAATGAGACCTCTTATTTTTAGTAGCTTCTCTATTATAACACAATAATTCCACGTTCGTGGAGTTTATGCGCAAATAAAAAGACTGAACTCTTTTAGAATTCAGTCTCAATTTTTATGCGTAAGGGCGGATTCCTGTCGTAAATTTAAAATATTTTAAATCATTGACTTCGACGCTTCTACCCGCGTATGGTGCATGAATCATTTTACCATTTCCGATATAGATCCCAGCATGACCTGGAAACAAAACAATATCTCCCGGTTTTAAGTTAGCACGGCTCACTCTTGCGTGTCCACCATTTAATTGTGATGAAACACTTGTTCCAAGATTATTATAACCTAAACGGCCATAAACATATCTTGTAAATCCAGTACAGTCAAATCCAGTTGCTGGTGTTGTACCACCTGCAGTATATTTTACACCAATATACTTATATGCTTCTTGAACGATCGCATTACCAATACTTCCATTATAAACTGGAGCCGGTCTTTTCTTTGATCCAACTAAAGTTATTTGGTTTGTAGCTTCTTTAGTTACTTTTTCTGAAATAACAGTCTCGCTTGTTTTAACACCGTTAATATATTTAACTTGAAGGGTAATCTCTTTAGATCCATTCTCACCTTTTTGTTTGACACTGTTAATGTCTTCGTAAGCTGATGGGTTGTTTTCTGTTGTTTTCTTAAATGGGATGCTTTCCGTTTTGACTTCTTCAACCGAAACCTCAACATCAAGTGCTTTCTTTGATAAAGCATCGACAGTATCCTCAGTAAACATATTGACACCTCGTGTCATTGTTCCTGTTGAAACTGCAGTTACGTCAATTTCTTTTACTTCGTTTGCATCAGGTGACAATACTAAATAAGCAATGTCTTCAGGATAAATACGATTAACTGAAATGTTTTCTTCTTTAATCTCAACATCTTGTGAGAATGATAAATCAGACATTTCAACTTCAACAGTCATTTCATTCTTAACTTCTACTTTAATATCGTTTAAGACTTTTTCTGCAGATTCCTTTGTTTCCAAAGCAACGGCATTACTGTTATCAACATAGATAACATGTGCTGGCTTTAAAACTTGAATCTCTGGAATAATCTCATCCACGATCTCCTCAACTGTTGAAACATCTTTATTACGTACTTTCTCATGATTCAATTCTTGTTCATAGAAGGCTGTTTCACCATAATGTTCCTTGATTAGTTCATTTACAGTATCCTGTGCTTCTATTACTTCAGCTTGTTTTCGAACAAAGCCAATTGACTTACCATCAACCTTTACTTCATACGCAAAGCCTTTTTGATATGTAACGATGCTGATGACAAATGTCACCAATAAGAGTACTGCGATTAATTTATAATTTGTTTTTAATAGTTTTAATATTTTTGATTTTACTTGCATAATATCCTCCACGACGTTTTAAACATATCATACGGGGTTTTGTTTTCAAGCGTATTAGGTAAAAGTTTGGTGAAACTTTGTAGTTTACTTATGAAAATAAATGTAAAACCCATATTCTCATGATTATTTGAAACTATGTTATAATTAAAACAAAGATAGGAGGATTTTATATGTCAAAAGTAAAACCTGATAAAATTGTTCATCTAGATAGAAAATCAAACCTGAGCCTAACGGAGTTTGCAACCCAACTCGAAGTACTGGCAAGCAAGCTAAAAGATGAAGGCGCTGTAACATTTAAAGAAGGAGATCAAGAAACATTCGTAAGTCCCTCCCGAAATGTTACTGCAGAGTTTAAGTATGTCACCAAAGGCACTAAACATGAATTTGAAATTGAGTTGAAATGGCGTGAAGGTAATGATGAAACATTCTTGATTGACTAGAACACGTAAAAAAGACAAACTTTTAATTAGTTTGTCTTTTTTGTGCTTAATCAAGCCAATAATTATTGGCTGCCGCAACAGTTTGAAAATTAATCGCAATCACTTGCGATGCGAATGTTAAGGAATCTGCATTATTCTCGTAGACTGCTCTTAACTTTTTCTTTACTTCTGGATCTGGTTGTACATATCCCACGCCTTTACGTGACATTGTAATTGCCAGCTCATAGCCTTCTTGAGGTGTTTTGGTAATTAAGCTTGTTAGCCACATATCCATATTTGATACCTCCTTCTTATATTTTAATTATAAGAAGATATCTTAGCATTGTCTAAAGATTTGCAATAAGCCTATTTAGGTGCGATTAGCTTTGCTGGTGATCCAACTGCAGTAAAAGCATTTGGAACATTCTGTAATACTACGGAGTTTGCACCAACCTTAGCATGCTTTCCAACAGTGATAGGGCCCAATATGGTCGCATTTGCCCCAATAATAACCCCATCCTCTATATTAGGATGACGTTTTTCATTGGCACCTTGTCCAACCCCGCCCAATGTTACACCATGATAGATCAAAACATCATCTCCAATCACAGCAGTCTCCCCAATTACTACAGACATGCCGTGGTCAATAAAAAGGTTCTTGCCGATAATGGCACCTGGATGAATCTCAATCCCAGTTTTTCTTCTTGCTCTTAAAGAGATAAAACTCGCTATATTATAGTATCCTTTATTATAAAGTTTATGTGCACGTTTGTGTGCAACTAAAGCACGTGTACTTGGATAGAAGTATTTCGCAAGGAACATACTTCGCGCAGCTGGGTCTTTTTCTAATATTACTTTTGCTAATGTACTTCTATATGTCTTCATTATCAAACAACCCAGTTGTTAAGTAGCGTTCTCCTGTATCAGGTAATATTGTTACAACTGTTTTTCCTTTACCCAGTCTTTTGGCAACATCAATCGCTGCATATACATTTGCACCTGATGAGATTCCTGCTAGAATTCCTTCTTTTTTTGCAAGATTTCTTGCCGTTTCAAAAGCTTGATCTGATGTAATACTCATCACTTCATCAATATACTTTCCATCATAAATATCAGGTATAAAGTTAGCACCTAATCCTTGTAACTTATGAGGTCCGGCATTGCCACCTGTAAGTATTGGTGAGTCTGTAGGTTGTACTGCAATTACTTCTATTTTACTATTCACTTCTTTAAATCGTTTTCCACTACCACTGATCGTTCCACCTGTTCCAACTCCTGCCACAAAAGCAGATAAATGCGGTATATCCTTCAGTACCTCTTCTGCTGTTGTTTCATAATGTGCCATAAAGTTTTGGTGGTTTTTAAATTGATACGGTAAGAAATAGTTATTTTCTAAAGCCATTTTTTCTGCAAGAGCGACAGAGCCACTCATACCTGTTTTTCCCGGTGTCAAGATAATTTCTGCACCATAGGCTTTCATTAGTTTTTGTCTTTCAACACTCATCGTATCAGGCATAACTAAAATGACTTTATAACCGCGTGATGCTCCTATCATTGCTAAACCAATACCTGTGTTACCACTGGTTGGCTCAATAATAGTGCCTCCCTCTTTGAGTAGGCCTTCTTTTTCGGCCGCCTTTATCATATAGAGTGATGCCCTGTCCTTTACACTGCCTGATGGATTAAAACTTTCAATCTTAACATAGATCTCAGCCATATCCTCGTTCACCATACGGTTTAATTTAACCAAAGGTGTATTTGCAATTGTTGTTGTTATATCGTTGTGTTTCATATTTCCTCCCTTTAAAAAAATAAAAACCCTCTATCCATGTAATGATACAAAGGACAGAAGGTTGTTAAAGTGGTCTCTTAATATTCAAGTACATGTATACTCTAGTTTCTTTAACGAGAAACACTCGGGACAGTCTACTTTGTTTCGATGTCCTGCTCCTTGGCGCACTTCATATATATCCATATAGACTTTTTCCACCACCAAAGTCCTCTCTATAATACCTCAATATACTACTTTACCAATTCATAGCTTTTATTTTACTTAATATACTAACCTATACAGTATATTAAGTACAGCAATACTACTTACGGATTGCTTTAAATGCATTTCCCCATGAAATAAGTTGGTCTAACATACCATCCATGTTTGCTGTATGGTAGTCTTGCGGTTTAAATACACTCATGTTTTCAAAGTCAGCCATAAGTGAGAACATAACTGTTGTTCTAACTGTAGCATTTTGAAATTCAGCTAAGATTTGACGCATATGTTCTTGTGCGCGAACACCACCCATTGATCCATAACCAACAAGTCCTGAAGCTTTGTTTTCAAGTTGTGGTCTTAAGAAGTCTAGTGCGTTTGTTAAAGCACCACTCACTGTATGGTTATATTCTGGTGTTAAGAAAATAAATGCATCAAATTCACCCATTTTATTTTGCCATGCTTCAATTGCTTCACCTTGTTCTTCTGTTGTGAATTTTGATCCTAGAAGTGGTAAGTTATATTCTGATAAATCTACCAACTCATAGTTTGCATCATCACGCTTATTTGCATAATCTAAAATATAATTTGCGACGGCTGTGCCGTTATTCTCTACTCTAACACTTCCTTGGATAACTGCGATATTTAATTTTGTCATTTTTCTTCCTTCTTTCTTCTATTTTATAGTAAGTACAATACGTGTATTTGATGGATCTTTAGTGATGAACTTATCATCTTTTATTGTGACTGAATAGCCATTGTCTTTTAACCTTTGAACAATTTTATCTCGTTTCTTTTCACTCTCAATATGAATCAAAAACGATGCAATTCCTAAATTATTAGATTCAGGATTTACAGTAACGACTCTGTTCCATGTGTTAAAGGCAATATGATGATGATATTTTGCATCAGAAACAAACTCAGCTTGTTCGCCAAATTTTGATACGAGTTCAAATCCTAATGTATCAACATAGAATTTATGATTCGCATCAATATCAATAACTGATAAATGAACATGGCCGATTACCGATTGTTCTGGCATTCCTGTCCATTCATGCTTTGCTGAATCAAGTAGACTGTTAAAATCAACAGGATCTGTACTCATTGATACTTCATCATTTATCCAGTTCCATAAGTTATAGTCTCGATCTGCATAGACTTCAATCCCATTTCCCTCTGGATCATCAAAGTACAATGCTTCACTGACATGGTGATCACCTGCACCTATTGCAATACTATTTTCAGCAAGATGTCTTAAGAATGCACCCAAATCACTTCGTGATGGCAACAAATAAGCAATATGGTATAACCCACTTGTATTATGAGACTTTAACCCTTCTTTAAGATTAATTAGTCTTAGTAACACTTTATCTTTGACTCCAAGACTTACTTGATTTTCATTTTCATCAATAACTCTCATACCCATAATGTTTGTATAAAATTCACACATGATAGATAAATCTCTTACATTAAGTGTTACTTCACTGATATACATAACTTTGTTGTTGTGGAATTTCATCATAACACCTCACTTACTTTACAATAGTAACTATAATGGCGTTAGTTAGTTGTGTCAACCAAGATGCTTATGCAAAGTAATTAACTTTTAGATTCATTTGCTCTATAATGTGAATACAAGAAAGGATGTGAGACGATGCAAAATTTAATGTGCCCGAAGTTCGAAGCAGGAATGAAAATAATATCTCAGCGATGGGTGGGTCTCATTATCTCTCAATTGCTCGATGGGCCTAGAAGGTTCTGTGTTCTAGAGGAAAATGTTGGAGTCAGCGCGCGCGTCTTATCCGAAAGATTAAAATCCCTTGAAGCACAAGGTATTATTAAAAGAGATGTTTATCCCCAAACTCCAGTTTTAATTGAATATTCTTTAACAGATAAAGGCACTGCTTTAAAACCAGTTCTAGATAGTTTGTCCACTTGGTCACATGAGTGGGTAGATGTAACAGAGTAAGTTAAACATCGTAACATTCGCTACGGTGTTTTTTCATTTATTGTTAATATTTTTCAATCTATGTATTTTAAGGTAAATTTAAGCTTAAGATTGTATAATAACATTAGGTGATATTATGAAGGTATTAATTATTGAAGACGAAGTAGCAATGGCCCATGCAATGGCGCATCTATTAAAAAAGCATAATTATGATGTTGAAATGGTTCATGATGGTGACTTAG
>CAYPHX010000023.1:0-20684 GCA_964410635.1 uncultured Erysipelothrix sp.
GGTCCATCTTTTGTAATGACACAAGCCACCTCTACAGCACTATCTGGTGATATATTTGAGATAGCGCCATTATTTCTAACATTTAAATATTGAATGTCTTGTGTATTATTGTGAAGTGAATCAATTAGACTACATGCTGCATCGGAATAATGAGCACCACCTCTTTTTTCTAATTGTTCCGGTTTGATATCTAAATTTTGATCTTTATATATTTCGAACAGTTCATCTTCGAGTTTCTTGACTACTTCACCACGAACGTTGCCTTCTTCATATTCTTTCAACTGTTCGGTAAGTTGTTCTTCAGTGAAGTAGTAATAGTTGTGGTACGGACATGGTAAGTATCCAAGTCCTTTTAGAAATGTTGGAGAGTAGGACTTTGCTTCAAAGTTATTCATTTGTAATGCACTTTCACTTTCGTTGATAAAGTGTTCGATTACCTCTTGATGTCTGTTGACTCCTTTAACAAAAGTATCTGTAACATAAACAAAATGGTTTACCCCAGTAATTTCTAAGGTTACATCATCCACATCAACCTTTAGTGCATTTGCGATGTTGTTTTTTAATCCAAATGGAACATTACATAATCCAATTACACGTTTGAAGTCTGTATAACGTAGGACTGCTTCTGTAACCATTCCTGCGGGATTAGTGAAGTTTATTAGCCAAGCCTCAGGGCAAAGCTCTTGAATGTCTTTAACGATGTCTAGGATGACTGGGATTGTTCTAAATGCTTTGAACATACCACCTGCACCATTAGTTTCTTGCCCAATCAGTCCATGTTTTAAAGGAATACGTTCGTCTAGAATTCTAGCTTCTAACTGACCAATTCTCATTTGTGTTGTGACATAGTTTGCGTCTTTTAATGCTTCTTTACGATCATAGCTTAAAATTATCTTCATCGGTAAGCCAGCCTTTTCCACCATACGCTTAGCCAGTGAACCTACGATCTCCAACTTTTCTCTTCCAGCTTCGATGTCTACTAACCAAAGTTCATCTATAGGAAGTGTTTCATAACGTTTAATAAATCCTTCTATTAGCTCAGGGGTATAACTACTACCCCCACCAATTGTAACTACTTTAATTTTACTCATATAATTATCTCTTTTCTATAAAAATATCCCCTTGAAGATCAAGGGGATAACTTAATTTTAATCTACAATATCTTCCATCTTATTGGATAGAATTACAAACGGTATATAAATTGCAACTGATAATGCAAGCATTGCTGCAGATAGAATCGTTGCTGGAATATCTCCACCAGATGCTAAGAAAGCATTGATTACCGGTGGGGTTACCCATGGTGGTGCAAGATACATTCTTCCAGCAAATGGAATAATTTCTGTGAAGAACCATGCAACTGTAATTGTAATAGGTGGTGCAAAGATAAATGGAATCGCCATAATTGGATTCAATACAATTGGTAAACCATAAATAATGGGTTCATTAATCATAAAGATACCAGGTGTAGCTGCCAGTTTTGCAAGACTCTTTTGCTCAGCGCGTTTAGAAACTAAGAATATCGCGATGATTAGAGCAAGGGTCGATCCTGATCCTCCAAACATTCCATACATATCTCCAAAGTTACGTGTAATACTGTTGGGTGGCATTGTTCCATGAATTAAGATTGCTTCTGAGTTTTGCTGTCCTGCAACAGCGTACATTGTATCTAAGATTGGGTTAACAACTAAGATACCGTGAATTCCAAAGAACCATAGTACTTGTGCAAAGAAGATTAAGAAGATGAATGTTAGTGGTGATTGTCCTAAACTTTGTAGTGGATCTTGTAACATTATGTTAATCCAGTCTTTAAATGGAACCTGTACTACATTTAAGAAGAATACAGATACTGAACCCATTAATACAAGTACTATACCAGAAGGAATAATTGCACTAAATGCACGTGATACTCCAGATGGCACCTGTGGTGGCATTTTAATTGTCCACCCTTTCTTATTGACCCATAAGAAGATTTCCGTTGAAACAAGTGCAATAATTAGTCCAGCAAATACAGAAGTTGAGTTAAATGATTCATAGGATAGTACACCCCATGTATCCCCAACTGATTGTGGTAAGAATACAAAGTAAGCAATAATTGCAAGTACTCCAGCTGATAATGCGTCCCCATCATTTTGTTCAGCCAGTTTGTAGGCAATTGCTAAAACTGTAAAGATAATCCCAAGAGCAAGTGTTCCCCACCAAATTTGGTTTGATACTGGAATCACTGTTTTTTCTAAGAAAGGTTGGATGGTTGTATTATAAAACCCAATCTTATTAAACATCTCTCCGAATATTGAAGTTTCAAGAAGGAATACCTCCTTAATCATTACGTTAATTGCCCCTGCCATGCTGACTGGCATTGTTGCGATAAACCCATCACGAAGTGCAAGTAAGTGTCTTTGTGTACTTAACTTCATCGCGACAGGTAGGATACGCTTTTCAAGCCAGTCAGAGACAGAACTCATAAACTTTTCCATATATGTCCTCTTTTCCTCAGGGGGTTGAAATCCCTTACAACTCCATGATACAGTTGATAAGCTGGTGTGACAATGGTGTCAATTGACAACTATACTAGTACAAAAAAGGTATAAAAGAAGGATAATGGCTTATTTAAAGGCTTAAACCTTCACTAAAATAACACAATATACACATAATTATAGAAGGAATGTTGATAATATATGAGTAATAATGATCAAAGAGGAAGAAAAACACCAAAATATATGCAAATAGTTTCTGATTTAAAGAAAAAAATTACCGAGGGCTATTTTGAATCAGGTAGTAGACTCCCTTCAATTACACAACAAGCTAAAAATTACGATTGTTCCAAAGGTACAGTAATAAAAGCGTACGAGGTACTAATATCAATGCATATTATATATAGTAAACCACAGAGTGGGTTTTATGTTGGGGATGATTTTACTAGGCATGAAGTAGCCTCCAAAGGATATGACTTTAGTACTGGTAATCCACGTGTTGAGGCCTTTCCAATGATGGATATAAAGCACTCATTAAATATTGCAGTAGAGTTATATAGAGAATATTCATTAGAACTAGAGAACAGGGGTACTCCTTCTCTGTTAAAAGAATTGGTCTCGTATCTTGAAACAGAAAACATCTATACAAATCGAGAGAACCTATTTTTATCCTTAGGGGTAACTCAAGTATTAAGCATACTTTATAAAATACCATTTCCAAATGGGCAAGACACCATACTAATAGAAGAACCAACATTTTCCTTCACTGTTGATCAATTATTAAATATGAAGATACCAGTTGAGACAATTGGTAGAACTGAACATGGTATTGATACAGATGAACTTGAAGAAATTTTTAAAACAGGAAAAATTAAATTTTTCTATACAATTCCTAGAAATCATAATCCTCTAGGTACAACCTTGCCATATAACCAAAGAAAAAAGATTATAGAATTAGCCCATGAGTATGGCGTCTATATTGTAGAGAATGACTATTATAGTGAATCATTTAAGATTGCCAAGTACGATACACTATACTATATGTCAGATTTTAAGAATGTTATTTACGTAAAAAGTTATACAAAACTCATTCCTTATATAAGGATAGGATTTACTATTATTCCAGACGAGTTAATTTCAATATATTATGAGGGTGTAGAGGATGCATATTTTGAATCCTATTATATGCCGGCACTGGTTTCTCAGGCTACACTTGAATCCTCGATAAAAAGTGGTATATTACAAACTGTTGGAAATGATAACTCAGATATACTTAAAGAGAAGCATCGTATTTACAACAGAGTAACTGCTATGTGGGATCATAATATCTTAAGACCAATAAAAATAGAAAGCGGCCTTTATACAACAGTTGTAGTACATAAAGATATAAATGTAGAAAAACTAATCCAACGACTACTAGATAATAATATACGGGTCGGATCAAATAAACATAGTTATTATAATCAAGAAAACTATGATAATAGCATTCGTTTAAGCCTTTCACGCATCTGCCCTAGTGAGTTAGAAACAGCACTGCTTAAAATGTTTGAATTGACACATAAGTTTTATATGGAGTAGAATCCAAAATGTATGCGCTATCAAGAAAGCTCGTTATTTAAATAGTATAGTACGGATATTAAAAGTTCATAAAAGCTTGGAAAATTTAAGTAAACTATAATAAAGGGGCCATCTTGTTGTATAATGATATTAAAGTGGGTGATTAAATGAGTAGTATATTAAGGGTGAAAGAGCATATGTCTTCTTTTACGTCTGTTGAGAAACGTATTGCTGAATATATAATAGAGAATAAAGATACAGTGATATCTGAGTCATCTCAAGTCGTTGCAGAGAAAACAAATAGCTCTCCATCAAGTGTTGTGCGTTTTTCAAAGCGATTGGGTTATACGGGGTTTACAGATTTAAAACTATCTATCGCATCAGATAAAGATATGCCTGATTTGGATATCTTAGCGTCTCTTATTGATTCTGATGATAGTATTCAATCTTTAATCCAAAAGGCAAAACATGCTAATGAGAATACATTTTTGAGGACATATAAGTTACTGGATGAAAGAATGTTAGAATCTAGCATTGAAGTCTTATCAAAAGCTAAAAATATATTTGTGATTGGCTTGGGTGGGTCTTCAGTTGTTGCACAAGACTTGTTTCATAAACTAACAAGAATTAATAAGGTCTGTACTTATTCACAGGACTTCCACATGTTACTGACTGCATTAACATTCATTACTAAAGATGATGTGAGTGTCGCTTTCTCATATAGTGGGGAAACTTATGAAGCGATTCTTGCTCAAAAACAAGCCAAAGCCAATGGTGCAACTACAATTACAATAACTTCCAGTCCAAGAAGCGGTATTGTTCGTTATAGTGATTATGTTATTATAATTCCTCAAGAAGAAAAAGAACTTCGTTTGGGATCCATTGCATCTAGATTCGCATTCTTGGCCGTCAGTGATTTACTTTACTTTGGATTGGCTAAAAAAGACTTAGATAAGATATCTGGAAAATTAGAATCAAGTCGTAGTTTATTGAGAGAATTAGGTCGTTAAGACCTTTTTTAGGACATATTATGAAATATAATACCAAACTTTGATGAAATTGTTGAAATATTGTTGCTTGTGTGATAATATGTGAATAGAAGACAGGAGTGATGACTGTTATGCCTCAAATCACAAAACTCACAACAGAGTTGAGAAATCCGAATACAACGAACATAGATACCCTGACAACACTTGAAATTGTTAGTTTAATAAATAATGAAGACAAGCAAACCATTGAAGCTGTTGCCAGTGTAAAGGAAGATATCGCCAAAGCTGTTGATGTTGTTTATAAATCAATTTCATCTGGTGGACGACTCATTTATATGGGTGCTGGAACATCAGGACGCTTAGGAGTACTTGATGCTTCCGAGTGGTACCCGACATATGGTGTAGGTAAAGAATCTGTAATTGGAATCATTGCTGGTGGAGATCATGCCTTAAGAAATCCAATTGAAGGTGCAGAAGACTTTGAATCCTATGCGGTAGAAGACCTAAAGAACATTAACTTAAGTAAAAATGATGTTGTTTGCGCTATCGCATCATCCGGAAGAACACCTTACTGTATCGGAGCATTAAAATATGCAAAAGAAGTAGGCGCTGAAACAGTCGCAATCGCAAATGTTAAAGATTCCCTTATTGGAAAATATGCCAACATCAAGATTGAAGCAGTCAGTGGCCCAGAAGTTGTTACAGGCTCAACACGTATGAAAGCTGGAACAACACAAAAAATGATACTAAACATCATTTCAACATCTACAATGATTCAATATGGAAAAGTTTATGGAAACTTAATGGTTGATGTCAACGCATCCAACGAGAAACTCATTCTTAGAGCACAATCTATTATTAGAGAAGCAACAGGCTGTGATGAGAAAAGATCCATTGAGCTCTTAGAAGCATCCAATAAAGATGTTAAAGCAGCAATTGTTATGGAAATGAAAAACTTAGACTATGATGAGGCCTTAAGTTTATTAGAAAAACATAAAGGAAGAATACGCGATGCCATTAAAGACTAAACATATTATTGGCATGATGTCCGGAACTTCACTCGATGGTATTGATTTAGCTTTAGTGAAGATAAATGGAAAAGGTATCGATGTAGAATATGAACTTATTGCTTACGATTCATATCCTTATACAAATGAGATACAAAATAAGATATTAAAACAGAGTGTTAAAGAAACATCAGATATAGAAGGTATTACGAGTTTACATTATGAACTTGGAGAAGTTTATAGTGATGCTGTAGCACGATTTATAAAAGAAAAGAATATTAAGGTGAAGATTGATGCTGTGGGATTACACGGTCAAACGATTCATCACCTACCAGATCAAAACCCCAAAGCAACTTTACAGATTGGTAGTGCATCTCATATTGCATTTCACCATCGTACAACTGTTGTCTCAAACTTTAGAGAAATGGATATTGTTGCTGGTGGAGAAGGGGCACCCCTAGTTCCTTACACAGACTATGTCATGTTTAAAAATAAGATTGGCATGATGTTAGTTAATATTGGTGGTATTGCCAACGTAACTGTCATCCCTAAAGATGGATCAATCAATGATATTTATGCATTTGATACCGGTCCAGGTAATATGATGATGAATGCAGCAATGAACATATTCTATAACAAAACATATGACAAAGACGGTGCAGTAGCCAGTAAAGGTGTACGCATTGAATCCTTATATGAAAAACTACTATCAAATCCCTACATAGATCAACTTCCACCAAAATCAACAGGAAGAGAAATGTTTGGAGAAGATGTCGTTAAAGAAATATGCGAAGCATATTCAGATAGACAGGAAGATGTACTCTTCACATTAACTGAATTTACAGCAGAAACCATTTATCAATCTTATGTAAAATTTATTAAAGATAATACAAATATTCAACAGGTCGTCATCTCTGGAGGTGGCGCATATAACCCAATATTGATGAAAGCGCTAACCGATAGATTTGAACAAAAAGTATTAACTCAAGAAGATTTAGGCTATTCAAGCGATGCCAAAGAAGCCGTGGCCTTTGCCCTTCTTGCAAACGATACATTGGAACATGTCCCTAATAACAGTACCAGTGCAACAGGAGCAGATGCTGCTGTAATACTAGGCCAAATAACTAGAAACCCAAGAGGTGTTTAAATGAGACATTATCAAACAAATAGTAAAATCCCCAGATTGGGATACAAATCAGCTTTAATTATTACAGTGTCTGCACTACTAGGAAGCTTTGTTATCCCATTTACGTTAAACAAGATCGGAATCACATGGCGTATGATTCATGTAATAGTAAGTGGATTTCTACCCGCTATTACAACAAGCTACTGTATCTATTTTATAGAAACCGATCAAGGAATTTCCAAAAGATTTTGGCAAGTTTTTGTCGCCTTATTCGTAATCATAAGTTTTATATCCTTTTTCTGGATGTATAACTTAGTCATGATCTAATTAATTTTAATGAAAGGGTGGGTGGTTATCTAAAACCTATTAATTGAAATATATAAATAATTTTATGAAAAAGGAGGACAATATGAATACTTTCGTAAAATTCTTGGATGAGAAACTTTCTCAACCGATGGCTCGTTTGTCGACACAAAGACACTTACAGGCCGTTCGTGATGGTATTATCGCAACATTACCATTAATCATTGTAGGATCATTTTTCCTAATTATCGCAGCGCCACCTCTACCGGCATCTTGGGCAATAACACAAACGTTACAAGCCAATGCAGGTACAATCCTATTACCATACCGTGTAACAGTAACAATTATGTCTGTTTATGCAGCATTTGGTATTGGGTATAGCTTGGCACAATCATACAAACTTGATGGACTATCAGGTGGGATCTTAGCAACTATTGCATTCCTATCAACAATTATTCCAATCAATATTCCAGCAGACGTTGCTGCAGCAGCAGCGATTCCAAACTTCGCAGGTGGATGGCACTTACCAGCTAACAACCTCGGTGGAGCCGGAATGTTTGTAGCAATTATTACATCACTATTAGCAGTTGAAATCTTTAGATTAGCAGATAAATCAGGATTCAAGATTACAATGCCAGATGCAGTGCCACCAAGTGTAGCACGTTCATTTGAAGCATTAGTCCCTACAGCACTTGTAATGATCATCTTCGGTGGAATTACATACTTTATCGGATTTAGATGGCATGAGTTTATGATGAACTTAGTTAGACCCCTAGTTAACGCATCAGACTCACTTGCATCAGTTCTTGTACTTGTATTATTAATTACATTATTCTGGTCATTTGGTATTCACGGTGTATCAATTGTTGGTACATTAGCACGACCAATTTGGTTAGTACTATTTGAAATGAATACAGATGCAGCAGCAGCTGGAGTCGCTGGAACAGCACTACCTGCAATTGCAGCAGAACCTTTCTTCCAGTGGTTCATTTGGATTGGTGGATCAGGAGCAACAATCGGTCTGGCACTTGCCATGGCATTCTTCTCCAAGTCAGCTTACTCTAAAGCACTTGGTAAAACAGGTCTTGCACCAGCACTATTCAACATTAACGAACCAATTATTTTTGGGGCACCAATTGTGTTAAACCCAATCTTAATTATTCCATTTATTACAGCACCTATGATTATGGCAACCATTGCATGGATCGCAACATCTATGGGACTTGTAAACCGTGTTGTAGTTACAGCGCCTTGGACATTGCCTGGACCAATAGGAGCATTCCTTGCTACTAATGACTGGCGTGCCGCAGTACTAAGTGTTATCCTAATCTTAATCTCATTTGCAATTTACTATCCATTCTTTAGAATATACGATAATAACTTGCTCAAAGAAGAACAAGAAGGACAAAACTAAAAAAGTTAAACAGGAGGGTTTACATTTTCGTAAACCCTCATTTAAATATTTAAGGAGAGAACATTATGAGTAGGAAATTAGGAATATCAATTTATCCAGACAAATCAAGTTTAGAAGAAATGAAAACATATATTGAAACAGCAAGTAAATACGGATTTTCACGTATCTTTTCATGTCTTTTATCTGTAGACAAACCAAAAGAAGCTATCAAAGAGGAGTTCTTAGAAGTGAATACTTTTGCGAAAAACTTAGGCTATGAAGTGATTGTAGATGTGAGTCCAAGAGTCTTTGGTGAACTCGATATTTCATATCAAGATCTAAGCTTCTTTAAAGAGATCAATGCTGATGGTATTAGACTTGATGCAGGTTATACAGGAAACGAAGAAAGTCTCATGACATTCAATCCAGAAGGTTTACTTATTGAGATTAATATGAGTAACGATACACATTATATTGATACTGTAATGGATTATCTTCCAAATAGATTCAATCTAATTGGATGCCACAACTTCTATCCACACAACTATGCGGGACTCACATTAGAACATTTCTTAAAGACATCAGAAAACTTTAGAAAACATGGTTTAAGAACCGCAGCATTCATAGGGAGTCAAGTTGAAGGAGCTTTTGGACCATGGCCAACAACAGAAGGTCTACCAACAGTAGAACTTCACAGAAATATGCCATTAGATGTTCAATTAAAGCATATGGTTTCAATGGATGCAGTTGATGATATTATTATTTCAAACTGCTATCCAAGTGAAGAAGAACTAGAAAATATTGCTAAAGTTCATTTAGACTTACTTAACTTTAAAGTAGAGTTAGTAGATGATATTCCAGAGATTGAAAAGAAAATCGTTACAGACTTCCTACACTTTAACCGTGGCGATACAAACGGCTATATGGCACGTTCAACACAAAGTAGAGTCAAGTATAAAGGACATAACTTCGAAGTCTTCAATGCACCTGAAACATTAAAGAAAGGTGACTTAGTCATTGAAAGTAGTCTCTATGGCCATTACGCAGGAGAAATACAAATTGTAAAACAAGATATGGTTAACTCAGGACGTTCAAACGTTGTTGGACATATTGTAGAAGAAGAACACTTCTTAATTGATACACTTGCACCTTGGCAAAAGTTTAGGTTCACACTATGATTTTAGGCATTGATGCAGGGGGAACCCACACAAGATTCATGCTGTTTGAAGAAAATGGAAATATTCTAAATCAAAAGACACTAGAGACAATGCACTTTATGAAAGTTGGGTATCAAGGGATTGAAGACACCTTAAGAAAATATGCTGCAAGCATGAACGAAGAAGGCTATAATCCCGAAAATTTCAAAGTTGCAATTGGAATTGCAGGCTATGGACAAGATCCCAAGATCAGAGAGAATATTGCGCGAGCAATTCATAATGTATTTCCAAATACTTTAATATTTAACGATGCAGAGTTTGCTCATATCGCTGCCCTACAAAATGAAGACGGCATTTTCGTCATCTCAGGAACAGGATCAATTGCACTTCAAAAAACTGGCACAACATTCAATCGAACCGGTGGCTTTGGCTATCTTTTAGATGATGCAGGAAGCGCGTTTTGGATTGGAAAAAGAGTACTCGAAACATTTGTAAGACAAGTTGATGGAAGAGATGAAAAGACAGCTCTTTATACATTTATTAAAGAAAAACTAGCGTTAGATAACCCATATGAAATCATTCAAACTGTCTTCAAAGAAAATGACAATTACAGAAACTACGTCGCAAACATTGCAGGTCTTGTAAAAGACTTAGACGATGTAAGTGTTAAAAATATATTCAAAGAAGCAGGATATAAGCTTGCAGAACTTGCGAATGCATTTGAAGTAAAAGAACCCGTAAAAATAAGTATTGGTGGATCTGTACTCCTCAATAATGAAACAGTACAAGAAAGTTTTATTAAGAGTTTAAACAGCAACTTGGAACTGGTATACCCAGAATATCCAGTAGAATATGCTGCTTATACACTATATAAGTAAAATAAAGGCAAAGAACACTTCTCATATTCTTTGCTTTTATTATGAACTTATTAGATTATTTCAATTATTTGCATAGGAAAACCAGTCTAACATTTACCTTATAATATTCTTATGCTATCATAAGTCATGTAAAAGTATATACAATTAGAACAATTACTTTGAAATAAAGTTGAGAATTGTTAGATGTTAAGGAGAGCGATTATGAAATATGCACTGAGTATTGATATTGGTGGAACAAATACCAGAGTCAGTTTGATATCAAATGAATATGAAGTAAAGGGATTTGAATCATTTAGGACAGATCAAACAAGTCCTATGAATACTCTAAATCGCATCAAAGCTGTCATTGATAGCTTTGATACAGAAGTTTTAGGAATTGGAGTATCGTGCCCTGGACCTTTAGATTTAAAAACAGGCGTCATATTATCCCCGCCTAATTTACCTGGATGGCACGGATTTAATCTTGTTAAAACTTTAAAAGAGGTCACAGGATTAAAAACTTATTTAGAAAACGATGCTAACTTAGCCGGACTTGCAGAAGCAGTAATCGGTGCAGGAAAAGATGTAGACTACGTACAATACCTAACCATCAGTACCGGACTTGGTGGTGGCTTTGTAATCAACAAAGAAATATACCAAGGTGCACGCGGATTTGCGCAAGAAATCGCAAACGTTATCTTACAGCCAGAAGGATTTTTTGTCGGAGACCTAAAACCAGGAAGCTTAGAATCACTTTCATCAGGAACAGGAATTGTTGCTCAAGCTTTAGCTTCAGGGATCACTGTTGAACATGCAGGTGAAGTCAATGATCTTGCAAATGAAGGTAATACAACATGTATTAAAATAATGGATGATGCAAAAAATTACTTAGCAAATGCAATTGCTATGCTATATGCAGTTTTAGATCCTGAAGTTGTTGTATTGGGTGGTAGTGTTGCCTTAAAGATTGATGGCTTTGTTCAAGATGTTGAGAAATTAGTCAAAGAAAAAGTATATGACGTGGTTTCACAAAATGTAAGAGTTGTTGAAGCAAAACTGGGAGAAGATAACGGAATCCTAGGTGGTGCAATTTTAGTATTTACGAAAGAAGAGGAAAAATAATGTCAATTCATAAACTAATACCAAGTTCAAAAGACTACCTATGGGGTGGTACAAAACTTATCGAAAATTATAATAAAACTACAAACGAAGAAATCATGGCAGAAAGTTGGGAAGTATCTTCTCATCCAGATGGTCCAAGTACATTGAGTGACTTAAATGTTACTTTGGAAGACTATGTAAAAGAACATGGTGTAGGCGTGACTGGAACCAACGCAACTAAATTTGAAGACTTTCCAATCCTTATTAAATTTATTGATGCGAAAGATGTTCTCAGTATTCAAGTACACCCAGATGATGAGTATGCACTAAAGAATGAGAAACAATTTGGTAAAAATGAAATGTGGTACATTTTAGAAGCAGAACCAGGATCCACAATATACTACGGTGTAAAAGAAGATATATCACGTGATGACTTTAGAAAATCAATTGAAGAGGATACAATTTTAGATAAGTTAAATAAAGTTGAAGTTAAGCCCGGTGATGTTATATACGTTAAAGCAGAAACAATCCATGCGATTGGTAAAGGTATTGTACTTTGCGAAATCCAACAAAATTCAAACGTTACCTACCGTGTTTATGATTTCAACAGAAGAGACAAAGACGGAAAAACAAGAGAATTACACATTGAGCAATCAATTGAAGTATCAAACCTTAATAAAACAAATGTTGACTTCAGTCCACAAGGGAAACTAGAAACACACGATTCATATTCCGAACAAGTTCTAGTAGATTCAGAATACTTTATTACAAAACACTACACACTTAATGGAGATTTAAACTTCAATGTTGATGAGACAAGTTTTGTTGCTGTAGTTTGTCTTGAAGGTAATGTAGCACTCACAAATGATAAGAGTACTGTTACTCTGACTAAAGGAGAGTCTGTTTATATTGATGCAAACTCTGGATTAGTTGAAGTAAGTGGTGATGGGAAATTCATCCACGTAACTGTATAATAATTAAAATGAAAAAAATGCTGGGATTCCAGCATTTTTTTTTAGATTTTTCTTGCGATTAATTCCAGTAAGTAAACAACAGGTACCTGGCTAGTATTTGTGATTTGAACTTGTGCCATTTCTTCGTTCACGTGGTGGACGTCACTTTCTACAAAATAGTTTAAGGATAAGTCAGCTATTCTTGAGATAGAATTATCCTTCGTATTTGTAATTGCTAAAATCATAGCGTTCAACGCTTTAAATCTGGCCAATCGTTTAAGTACTGACTCAGTTTCACCAGAGCTTGATATTGCTATAACCATAGTTTCTGAATAATCATCGTCAGGAATAAAATAATATGGTGTATCAATAAATTGTGAGCTAATTCCGTGATTTGAAAAAAATAATGATCCATATTTTGCAATAATTCCAGATGGTCCAGCTCCTATAAATATGAGCCTTTTTTTTATCCTAATCTGCTGTACTACATTCTCAATGTGTTCTTGTTTAACTTCGTCTGAATTGTACATTTGCAAATAATCAAGAACAGGTGAGAAGGAAGTAGTGATTTCTGGAACGGTTTGCATTTCATCTTTATATTTTAATTTGAATTCTACCCACCCGCTACAGTCCATTTTTTTACAAAAATTTAATACTACAGTTGTTGAGACATGGGAAACATCGGCTAAGTCTCTAATTGTCATAAGTAAGATTTTTTCCTTAGCAATCAAAATTTGATTGTAGACTTCAAACTCTAGGTCATTTAGCCCTTGAATTCTTTCGTAAGTAAATATCAATACTATTACCTCTTTTCATCTCAACATCAATATAACAAAAGATATTTTATCTGTCAACGGAATGTAAGTGGATACAAGAAGTTTGTTTTTTCAGTAAAAACAGGTTTTTTAAAACGCTTACAGTATTGTTCATGTTGATATGGTATGCAATAATTGTAACGAAAGCGAGGAATACAAAATGAGCATTTTTAAAAAAGATTTTTATTGGGGAAACTCAGTTTCGAGTATGCAGACTGAAGGAGCATGGGATCAAGGTGGAAAAGGACTTTCTGTCTATGACGTAAGAGAAGCAACAGAAGAGTCATCAGATTGGAAGGTTGCAACGGACAGTTACCATCGTTATATTGAAGACTTTGATTTGATGAAAGAAATGGGGATGAACTGTTATAGATTTCAAATTTCTTGGAGTCGAGTTAATCCAACAGGAGATGGAGAGTTCAATGAAGAAGGTATTGCCTTCTATGACAAATTTATAGATGATTTAATTGAACGTGGAATAGAACCAATGATTTGTTTATATCACTTTGATATGCCACTAAATTTAGCTGAAAATTATAATGGATTTTTAAGCAGACATGTTGTTGATGCATTCCTTCGATATGGTCAAGAAATGTTAAAGAGATTTGGTCATAAAGTTAAATACTGGGTAACATTAAATGAACAAAATCTATATTCTACACCTAAAGGATTTAGATATGGCGGATATCTAAAAGGTGAGGAAACATTAGAAGAACTTTATATGATCAGTCATAATGTTATGATGGCACATACATTGTTTTCTAACTATCTACATGATAACTATCCAAAATGTGAAGTCGGTGGAATGTTAACTTATATGGAAGCATATCCAGCAACATCAAAACCAGAAGATGTCTTTGCTGCAAGACAAGCAGATGAATATCTAAATCATAATTTATTAGAAGTATATACAAATGGTACTTACTCAAAAGAAGTACTACGCTTCATGGAACTGAATAACCTTCTACATGTGATACTTGAAGAAGACTACTCAGAGATGAAGAGACTGAAAAGTGATTGGATTGCGTTCAGTTACTATGCTTCACATGCATTAAGTGCAGAAAAAATACCAGAAGGAACACCTGTCAATTATTATTTAACTACAGGCGTTGTAAAAAACGAACATGTAGAAGCTACACCACGTTGGGGCTGGCAAATCGATCCTCTTGGATTTAGAAATATTCTAACAAAGTTATATAACAGATATGAGCTACCATTATTCCCAATTGAAAATGGAATAGGTGTAGAAGAAGAATGGGATGGCATAAATCCTATTGACGACCAATATCGTATCGAATATCATCGAGATCATATTAAAGCAATGAGAGATGCTGTCGAGTTTGATGGTGTTGAAGTACTAGGTTACCTAGGTTGGGGATTGATTGATATCTTAAGCTCTCAAGGTGATATGAGAAAACGCTATGGAATGGTTTATGTTAATAGAACAAACCACGATATGAGAGATTTAAAGAGAGTACCAAAAAAGAGTTTCGAATGGATGAAAAAAGTTACAGCAAGTAATGGTCAGAATCTGTAACTAAAAGGAGAAAAAATATGGAACAAAGTAAATTTGTAGATCGTTTCACGATGTTTGCGGCAAAATTAGGTAATCAAGTTCACCTAAGATCATTAAGAGATGCATTCTCAGCACTAATGCCTATGTTTATATTGGCAGGATTAGCAGTCTTGATAAACAGTGTTATTTTACCGAATATTTTACAAGGTGATCAGCTAAACACAGCTCAGTTCTGGGGAAGAATGATCACTAATGGTACATTAAATATATCGAGTATACTAATTACACCAATGATTGCTTTCTACCTTGCTAGAAATAAAGGGTTTCAAAATCCAATTTCAGCAATAGTAGTTGGACTATCAGTATTAGTTGTGATGTTACCATTTTATGTAACAGTAACACCAGTAGGTGCAGATGAAGCGGTAAAACTTTCTGGAGTAATTGATTTCAACAGTGTTGGAAATAAAGCAATGTTCGGTGGTATAATTATTGGACTATTGGCTACAGAAGCATTTATCTTCTTCTCAAACATCAAATTTTTACAAATTGAATTAAAAGGTGATATTCCACCCGCAGTTGCACAATCTTTCTTTGTAATGATTCCTGTAATGTTGGTAATGTCACTATTCGGATTAGTTTCACTTGGGTTATTCTACTACTTTGATACTAACTTATTAGATTTAATTACAAAATTTATTCAAGAACCTCTTAGAAATGTCAATACATCTATCTGGGGTGTAATTGTAATTTACTCATTAGGGAACTTCCTATTCACAATTGGTATTCACCAAGCTGTAATTAACAGTTCAATACTAATGCCGTTTGCGATGATTAATATGAACGAGAATATGATGGCTTTAGAACAGGGCTTGGAAATTCCACATATCATCACTAATACATTTATCCCAACATTTGGGATGATTGGTGGTACAGGTAGCACTATTTCACTAATTATTGCGACCATGATTTTTGGTAGACACCAATCAACAAAAAGTATCGCTAAATTAGGTGCGGCTCCAGGATTATTCAACATTAATGAGCCAATAATCTTTGGGTATCCGATCGTATTTAACATTCCTCTGATGATTCCATTCGTGTTACTTCCAACACTTGGAGTAGTATTTGCATACGTATTAACATCAATTGGATGGTTGAGTAAGACAATCGTTATGATTCCATGGACAACACCACCATTACTTAGTGGCTATCTTGCAACAGGTGGCGACTGGAGAGCGGTTGTAGTTCAATTTATTATTATCGTATTTGGAGTTTTCCTTTATCTTCCTTTCATGAAATTAAGTGAGAAGACATCAGAAAAATTAAGTGAGTTAGAAGCAACAGAATAAAAAACAGCTCGAGATTATCTCGAGCTGTTTTTTCAAAGGGTATGTAAGTCCTTAAAGAAACTGTGTCTCGTAATTAATTAACAACCATTGATAACCCATGATAACGTTTGCACAACTAATTGCATATATGGTATTATTAAAAAGATAAGGAGTTGATGTTTTTGCTGGGTCTAGTTTACAAGTTACAAAACATAATGAATCAGAGTTACGAAGAAAGTGAAGTATCAGTTATCCTCTCAAAATATATTTTGGAAAATCTCTCTAAAAGTGGTTCATTCACGTTGAAAAAAATTTGCGATGATTGTGGTGTTTCTGGTGCTAGTATTACACGGTTTTCAAAGGATCTTGGTTATAACGGATTTCTAGAACTAAAAAATGAAATTGTGAATATTGAATTAGAAGTCGAAGAGATGAGAATTGACTTAGAAGTTCCAAGAAGATATTTTAATGAAAATAATCACTCAGAACATTTTGGAAAATTTATTAATCGTTTGTCAAGAAGCATTGGTTCATTAGAATCTTGTGAAACGTTTTCTTATAATTATTTAGCGAAACTAAGTAAAATGATGTTCGAATCTGAGCGGATTATTATCTTTGCAACTCAAATTCCGGCGACTATAATGTTAAACTTTCAACACGCGTTGCTTACTTTTGGGAAAACCTGCCGCTACTATCCAATGCATAAAGATCAATTACTACAAAGTGCTGATTTGAATAAGAATGATTTAGCAATTTTTGTTAGTTTAAGTGGAAGTTATGTTTCACAGAAAGATATTACAATTAATGTAATGAACTCTGATGCAAAGACATTTATCATAACTCAGAATGACCATATTAAAATGTCACAGGGATTTGATAGTATTATCCAATTAGGATTAAGTGAAGATGAAATTATTGGAAAATATAAACTTATGATCTTTATTGAATCTCTAATGCAAGTATATGCAAATAAATATGTAGAGTAATTATTATATTAATATCATTTAAATAAGAAAAGTAAAAGTTAGTTTTGTCAGTATTGACCGCACTAACTTTTTTTAGTTAGCCAAACTAGTTTAGTCGCCTTCTCTGTTTAAGAATATCTAAGTACAGTAGAAAATTTGAAAACGTGTATAACTTTAATCCTTGATGCTTTAGCATTTTTCGACTTTACGTATATACTCTTATTTGACTAGCATATCAAAATAGACATTTGATTTGGATTGATTTTATGAAAAATAGAAGAATTAATGTTTAATACGAATAAAATCAATTAGTAAAGGTATGTGAAGAAATGATATTTTCTCTCAAGTAAAGCCTAAGTTTTCGACTGATTTAGTTAAAATACCAACATCTCATTGAGAATATTCAAAAAATGTAAAAAGGAACATTTCATGAAAATAACGCCTCAAATGTGTGTGAAATATGTTAAATGGTACGTTATCATATAAATGTAGCGCTTACACAGCGTATTGCCGAGAGGCGTAGGAGGAAACATGAAGAAATTTTATTGGGGTAACTCTGTATCTAGTATGCAAACTGAAGGTGCATATAATGAAGGTGGAAAAGGAAAATCTGTTTATGATGTCCGTGTTGCAACGGAAAATGCATCAGATTGGAAAGTTGCCACAGATAGTTACCACAGATATACTGAAGACTTTGATTTTATGAAAGATATGGGAATGAATATGTATAGATTCCAAATTTCATGGAGTCGTGTTAATCCAGATGGTGATGGAGAATTTAATGAAGAAGGAATCGAATTCTACGATAAGTTTATTGATGACTTAATCGAAAGAGGAATTGAACCAATGATCTGTCTATATCACTTTGACATGCCACTGAATCTTGCAAAAAAATATAATGGTTTTGTACATAAAAACACAACTGAAGCATTCGTAAGATATGGTAAAGAAATGGTTGACCGTTTTGGACACAAGGTTAAGCATTGGTTAACATTTAATGAGCAAAATATCTTTTTCTTTGGTTCAGATGATGCTTTTAAAATCTCTGGATACTTAGAAGGTGATCAAACACCTGTTGAACATTTGCAAATTCAACATAATACATCATATGCGCATGCTGCTATTGCAAATCATATTCATAATACAACTGATGCTAAAATTAGTGGTATGGTAGCTTATTCAGAAGTCTACCCAGCATCTTCCCATCCAGAAAGTGTTCGTATGGCAAGAGAACATGATGAAATAATGAACATGGCTTTCTTAGAAGTAGCTGTAAAAGGTAAATATCCAAGTAAATATCTAAAGTTCAGATCTAAGTATTTAAATCAACTAGATATTACAGCAGCTGAAGAAGAAGAAATCTCAGCATGTAGAAGTGATTACTTAACATTCTCGTACTATGCTTCTACAACAATTGATCATGCAAAGGTTCCATTCAACCATTATAATGATCCCACACAATATATGAGATATGGTAAAACGAATAATCCACATATCAGAACATCTGAATGGGATTGGCAAATTGACCCAATGGGATTCAGAGATGTCTTGAATAAAATCTATAGCCGTTTCGATATACCAGTATTTCCAATTGAAAATGGATTAGGTGTTCATGAAACATGGGACGGTGTTAATGAAATTGATGACCAATATAGAATTGACTACATGCAAGAACACATTGATGCAATGCTTGATGCAATGAATATTGATGGTGTTGAGGTTCTTGGTTACCTAGGATGGGGATTAATTGATATCTTAAGTTCGCAAGGCGATATGAGAAAACGTTATGGACTAGTATATGTTAATCGAGAAAATCATGATATTAAAGATATGAAACGCGTACCTAAGAAGAGCTTCTATTGGTTTAAAGAGCTGGTAGATAAACTAGGATACGATCTATAAGAAGGAGAAAAAATATGAATAATTTTGAAGATAATAAATTTGTAAATAAGTTCTTAGTAATTGCAAGTAAAATCTCAGGACAACCTCACTTAATGTCCATCAGAGATTCATTCCAAATGACTATGCCACTATTTATCTTAGCTGGTATCATCGTAATGTTAAACCACGTTGTATTGCCATGGGTATTTACTGGGGAAGCTCTAGCAACATACTCACAGTTCGGTAATGCTATTACAAATGCGACTCTAAATGTTTCTACAATTTTAGTTGCAGCGTTGATCGGTTATAACTTATCAATTCAAAAAGGGTTCAATAATCCAGTAGCTACACTGATTACAGTGTTCTCAAGTTTAATTACATTATTACCTATGTCATCATTGCTAACACCAGTGGGTGGAGACGCAGCAGTTGAAATTGGAGGCGTAATTAATTACGCGAACATTGGTACTGCAGGTATGATTACAGGTATTATCGTTGGATTACTTGCCGGTGAAGTGTTTATTAGATTATCCAATCAAGATAAACTAGTGATTAACTTAGGGGACCAGGTTCCTCCAGGTGTTTCAAAAGCTTTTAACGCATTAATTCCTACAGCATTAACATTGTCACTATTCTCTGTAATTAACTTAATTCTAATTATCACTTTACAGACTGACTTATTACAACTCATAACAAACTTGATCCAAGCACCATTGAGAGGTGTGGCAACATCTCTACTAGGATATACATTCCTTTACAGTTTAGGGAACTTGCTCTTTGGATTTGGTATTCACCAAACAACAATTAACGGACCATTTACTGAGCCTTTCCTACTACAAAATATTAATGAAAATATGGCTCTAGTACAAAATGGTCAAGAACCAGTTCATATTTTAAATTCAGCATTCCAAACTTCATTTGCACAAATGGGTGGAACGGGAGCAACAATCTCCCTTATTATTGCCATTCTACTTTTCTCAAAGAGTGCAGCAAATAAGAGTATTGCAAAATTAGCAGTACCGTCAGGAATCTTTGAAATAAATGAGCCAGTAATCTTTGGATTACCAATTGTGTTTAATATTCCATTAATTATACCATTCGTAGCAGTCCCAGCAATTCAAACAATTATTGCTTACTTCGCTACAAAAGCTGGTCTAATTCCAATATTATCAGCAAATATACCTTGGATTACTCCGCCAATTATAAGTGGTTATTTAGCATCAATGGGTAACTTTATTGTTCCGTTATTCCAAATTGCGCTTATCGCA
>CAYPHX010000024.1:0-19496 GCA_964410635.1 uncultured Erysipelothrix sp.
CAGTGGTGTAGCGGTTAACATGCCTGCCTGTCACGCAGGAGATCGCGGGTTCGATCCCCGTCTGGACCGCCATTTTTTTTAATTAATATCTGCGGGTGTGGTACAATGGTAGAACACGACCTTGCCATGGTTGAGACGGGAGTTCGATTCTCCTCACCCGCTCCAATATTATTCCAACAAGTTCACAGTAGTGAATTTTTTTTACCAACAAAAGAGCCACTTCAAATCAAAGTGACTCCTTTTTTTATATTATATAAATAACTAAGCATCCGTTCAACACTCAAACACGACTCCCCCTTAACCCGGTATATACTACCGTGTTTGTGATATAATTTGTACGATAAGGGGGAACCTATATGAGAAATCAACGTTATAGAAATATTTCCAAAAGCGACAAAATCTTAATTATACTATTCCTTCTAACTATAGGTTTAATAATTGGATCAGTTTTAACAGCAAAACTTGTACAGAAGAATAGACCACAAAATGAGTTCCTAGACTTTGTACTGGTTGAGGAAGAAGATATTTTAGATGAAGAGTTGGTTGATGATCTAGAGGATGAGGTTTATACACCAGGGGACAAACCCAATAACAATCCAAGTGGTGATGGTACCACAAATAAACCAAGTAATAAGCCTAAGGACAAACCAAATCCACCTGTTGAGGATCCAGATCCAGATCCAGAAGTTGAGGACTAACTTTCCTTTCTATTGTACTTTGCTGATGTAATCCGTGCTTTAAAACGCAATATCGCAAAGCTAAGTCAGGATAGACAGAGTAATTTTGTTTCACAAGACGGATCATTACATATATGCACAGATAATTACAGAGAGAGTCACTTCAATCATAAGTTCTCTCATTTTTGCTATCTTTTAGAGAAAGGGATATATTCTTTCTTATCCCCTAAGGTAATATAACCAGGTCTCATAATCTTTGTATCAAGAATTTGTTCTAATCTATGGGCTGACCAACCAGCTAATCTTGAGATCGCAAAAAGAGGTGTGTACAACTCTTTTGGAATCTCCAACATTTCCATGACATAAGATGAGTATAAATCAATATTTCCACTGGGCTTAAAGTCCAAGTTTTTATATTCTTGAACCAGTGCCCCACCGATGGTTTCGATATTAAGTATAAGTTGAAGTTCTTTATCACATTGTTTTTCTTTGGATATTTCAACACATTTTCTTCTAATAATACGGACTCGAGCATCTGACTTTGTATATACTGCATGGCCAATACCATAGATGAGTCCTTTTTTATCGTACACTTCTTTATTGAGTATTTTAATTAAGTATCTTTTGAGTGGCTCTTTTTCCCAATAGTTGGGTACATTTTCTTTTATATTTTCGATCATATCGGCAACTTTAAGATTGGCACCCCCATGTTTGGGGCCTTTTAATGATCCAATGGCAGTTGCTATTGCTGAGTAGGTGTCAGTACCTGTTGAAGATACGACATGGGTTGCAAAGGTTGAGTTGTTTCCCCCACCATGTTCTGCTTGTACCATAAGTAAAACATCCAATAGTTTCGCTTCAGCATCCGTAAATTTCGAATCTTTTCTAAGCATATGTAGTATATTTTCAGAAATAGATAAAGTTGGATCTGGGTTATGTAAAATTAAACTGTCACCATCAAATGCATGTCTTTTTACATAATAGGAGTACACCATTAGGATTGGAGCCTTTGAAATTAGACTGAGTGATTGATTTAGTACATTTTTAACCGAGATGTCGTCCGCTGCATTATCGTAAGAATATAGAGTTAAGAAAGCACGTTGTAATTTATTCATGATATTATCCGCAGGGATTTTTAATATGACATCTTCAATGTAGTTATCAGGAAACTCTTGATATTGTATGAGCACTTGATTAAAACTTTCCAACTCTTTTTTGTTGGGAAGATTATTAAATAGTAAGAGATAAATGACTTCTTCAAAGCCAAACCTATGCTCTTTTTCAACACCTTCAATAATATCATCGATATTGATTCCACGATAAAATAATGCGCCTTCTTTCGGAATACGCTTGCCATTTTCCTGTGCATAACCAATAACCTCAGCTATATGAGTGATACCGACTAAAACACCTGTACCATCATCATTTCTGAGTCCATGTTTAATACCATATTCTCTATAACTTTCTTTATCAATGATATTATCATCTGTATTATATTTAGAGAAGACTTTAAATAATTTATCATCTACCATTTGCCTTTATTACCTCAATAAGCCGATCTGAATACTGGGATGTTGTGGCCGTTCCACCTAAATCTTTCGTAAAATACTGCTTATCTTTTAATACTTCATACACTGCTTCTGTGAGTGTATCAGCTTTATTAACCTCTCCAATGTGTTTAAGTAGCATCGCTGTTGATAGTAAAAGTGCAGTAGGATTCGCAAGGTTTTTACCTGCAATATCGGGTGCTGTCCCATGTACTGCTTCAAAAATTGCAATCTCATGTCCCATATTCGCACCTGTAATTAAACCCAGTCCACCAACAAGTCCTGCGGCTAAATCTGAAAGGATATCACCATAGAGATTTGATGTTAAAATAATATGATATTGCCCCGGATTCATCACCAATTGCATGCACATATTATCTACTAGAACTTCTTCTAGTGAGATATTGGGATAATCTTCTTTTTGGATGTCTCTAACTGTTTTGAGAAACAAACCATCTGATAACTTCATAATATTTGCCTTGGTTACTACAGTTACTTTATCGATACCATTCTTTTTTGCATAATCAAAAGCAGTTCTTGCGATGCGATCTGTCTTTTCTTTGGTAATGACTTTGATTGAATGTGCTTCTGTTTTAGAAACCTGTTTTTCAATACCTGCATAGATGTCTTCAGTATTTTCTCTAAAGATAATCAAATCAACATCATCAAATTTTGTTTTAATGCTTTCAAAATTTTTGACTGGTCTGATATTTGCATATAAATCAAAGTGTTTACGCAAACTGACATTAACTGAACGGAAGCCCTCGCCTATTGGCGTTGTCATGGGCGCCTTTAAGCATACTTTGGTTGTATTGATACTATCAAGAACTTCTTGACTCAACAACTCGCCCCCCTGTTCAAGTGCTGCAATACCTGCAAGTTGAATATCCCATTCAATGTCTACATCTAATGCTTCAACAGCTTTCATACAGACATTGGATATCTCAGGCCCAATACCATCACCTTTAATAAGTGTTACTCTATGCTTTGTCAAAACCGAAATCTCCTTTACTTGCGAAGTTTAGGTAACCACCAATCTCTAAAATATCGCGTTCTCTATCAGATGCTGTAAACTCTGTTTCGTACACTTCATTTTTAGTCTTGTTTTCTACAATATACTTAATTGTATTGTGGATACTGCTTGCGACATCTTTAATTTCTAAGACATCAAACTCGTTAATCGCATCATAGTCTTTTGGATCTTTAAACACTAATGGTAAGATACCAGAGTTAATTAAGTTTGAGCGATGAATTCTAGCAAATGACTTCACGATAACTGCTTTAACTCCAAGATACAGCGGCACTAAAGCAGCATGTTCTCTTGATGAACCTTGTCCATAGTTATCCCCGCCAACAATAATACCACCATTATATTTCTCAGCGCGATCTTTAAAGTCATCAATCAATGTTTTAAAGGTAAAGTTAGCTAGGTGCGGAATATTTGAACGATACGGTAACATTTTCGCATTACTTGGAACAATATCATCTGTTGTGACGTTATCTTTCGCTTTTAGTAAGACTGTCCCTTCAATTTTATTGACCATTGCTTTTCCAATTGGGAATGGTTTAATGTTGGGGCCCATTTCTACATCCATGAGCTTATGTTCTTCTTCTGGAAAGATGAAGTAGTGATCTACTTTTCCGTATGATTCTGGTTCTTCAAAAACAAACTTTAAGTCTAAGTCTTCAGGGTCCACTAAATACCCTGCAACAGCAGATGCTGCTGCAGTTTCAGGACTTACAAGATAGACCTGTGAATCTTTACCACCATCACGACCTAGAAAGTTTCTATTAAAAGAACGTAAGGATACAGCACCAGACTTTGGCGCTTGTCCCATACCAATACATGGACCACATGCAGATTCTAAAATTCTAGCACCTGATGTAATCAAGGTTGTCAGTGCACCATTTTCCGCTAATAAGCGAAGAATATTACTTGATCCTGGTGCAATAGCGAGTGAAACATCTGGATGAACTTGCTTATCTTTTAAGATTGCTGCGACTTTCATCATGTCTGAGTATGATGAGTTTGTACAACTCCCAATAACAACTTGATCCACTTTTACTTTATCTTTTAAGGTTTCTTGAACACTCACAACATTATCTGGACTGAATGGTAATGCTGTCATTGGAACTAATGTATCCATATCAATGTGAATCGTTTTATCATAGTGTGCATCATCATCTGCTGCTAATGCAACGAAATCTTCTTCTCTATTATGGCGTCTTAGATAATCCAATGTATTCTCATCACTTGGAAAAATAGAAGTTGTTGCGCCAAGCTCTGCACCCATATTACAAATAGTTGCACGGTCAGTTACTGTTAAGTTTTTAACCCCTTCGCCACCGTACTCCATAATATATCCAACCCCACCTTTTACAGTGAGCTCTTGAAGCACTTTTAAAATAACATCTTTACCATTAACAAAGTTAGACATTTTACCTGTTAGTTCAACTTTAAATACCCTTGGTGTTGTTAAGAAGTAGAGACCTTGTGCCATACCGATAGCGACATCTAAACCACCTGCTCCAATCGCAATTGCCCCAACGCCACCACAAGTTGGTGTGTGTGAATCCGAACCAATCAAAGTCGTTCCCGGTTTTGCGAATCGTTCTAAGTGGACTTGATGACAAATTCCACCACCTGGTTTTGAATAGATTACACCATGTCTTAGTGCACTACTTTTGATGAATGCATGATCATCAGCATTTTCAAATCCTGATTGAAGTGTATTGTGATCAATATATGCTACTGACAAATCGGTTTTGATTTGCTGTATCTTCATCGCCTCCAACTGTAAATAAACCATTGTACCAGTTGAGTCTTGTGTCAGTGTTTGGTCGATTTTAATTGCGACTTCCTGTCCTGGTACAAGCTCCCCATTTATTAGATGTTTTTCTAGTATTTTGTATGCAAGTGATTTTCCCATAATATAGCCTCCCTACTTGTTTGTGTAAATAATATCAAAATATGAAACATTTTACAATTGATAATGTAACTATTTACATGACAAGGCAAAAAAAAACTGGAAAACCAGTTAATTATGCTGTTATTTCAATATGACCTGCAGCTGGATTGTGATATATCTTAGTATATACTAGCCTTTCACCCATCTTATTGGAGATGAAGTTTTCCACAACTAATATAGGACTATCGATTTTCATCTTAAGTAGCCTTGCATATTGCACAGGAACAGTTGAAGGAACAAAGCGTTGTGTTACAACATTATCGCGTGTCATAAAACGGTTAAAACTTTGCCACTTTGTCATATTATTGACTTCTTCATCACTCATTGCGCGTCTTTCAACATAGATTTCTTCAATTGCAAATGGACCTGATTCATCTGAGACGAGTCGTGTCATTCTGACTACTTGATCTGTTGGACGAATATGCAATGCTTTATGAACAGAAAAACTCGAAGAGGCCCTAACGTCAAAATATAAGACGCGATATTCTAAATCGCCCCTTACCATTGTTTCTATTAGCGTATTCTTTCGAAGGTTTTCCCTATCCGCAACAAATGTACCTCGTTTTGCATCACGGTACAAATATCCTTCTTCAACCAGTTCATCTAAAGCTTTTCTAACAGTCATACGAGATGCCTCATATAACTCAGCTAGAACGCGTTCACTTGGAATAGGATCATTAACTGATAGCTCACTAATTTCCTCAAACATAATATTTTTAATCTTTTTATATAATGGTAAGCTCATTGTATCATCCTTAATAATCTGTTAGTTCGTACCTTATTTATATCATTTCTTACTCTTTTTCGCAAACAATAAGGCAAAAGAGACTACCATGAGTCCTAGTCCTAAAATTAAATGCTGCACACTTCCTGAGTCTGTCGGATATAGAATCACGAATATTGATCCCAATGACATTAAGAAGTAAATCCATTTATTTTCCATTTTTACACTTCCTTTAAGAAAAATAAGAGAGGGAGTATCCCTCTCTAGTTAATCATAATTTATTAGTCTTGCATAGTATTTGCTACAAGAACGAATGCTCCCCAAATCGCAATACCGATTACCATATTGAATAATGATAACAAGGCTCCTGCAAATGAGAACCCAGTTGCTAAGAATGCAAAGATCACTGGTGGAATTACCCACGGTACATCAAAGTGTACTGGTGGAACAAGTCCTGATGCTGTTGCATAGTAAGCAATTACTACTTGAATAACTGGTACTAAGATAAATGGAATAAAGTATACTGGATTCAGTACAATCGGTAGTCCAAATAATACCGGTTCGTTAATATTGAAAATCCCCATTGGTAATGCGTATGTTGCAACTGCTCTTTCATCTGCACGTTTTGAAAGCAATAGAATTGCTACAACTAATGCGAATGTTGAACCTGAACCACCCATCCATGAGAATGCGTCAAATGAACGTCTTGTCCAAATGTGTGGCATACCTTCAATACTTTGTTTTGCTTGATACCAGTCAACGTTAGCTGTTAACGCTGGTTGATATAGACCATCTAAAGCCGGTGCTAATACGTTTGGACCGTGAAGACCGAAGAACCAGAATAGTGATACTGATGCTGTAATAATAACAATTGAAACAACGTTTTGTGACAGTGCCATAAATGGTTGTTGTAAGTAGTGACTAATTAAATCTGGAATATTTCCAAATGATGTGAACTCACCTGTTGCCCAAGCAAGAGCACCCACGACATATAGAGCAGCAAGCCCAGGAATAATAGCTGCAAATGCACGTGAAACTGCTGGTGGAACTTCATCCGGTAGTTTAATTGTCATATTAGCATTCATCAACTTAGCATACACAACTGTAGCTAAAGCCCCCACGATTAATGCTGTAAATAATCCCCCTGTATTTAAGTAGTTAACGCTTAGGAATCCCCATCCCGCTACTTCGTGAACTACACCATCAATCTCTGCACCAAATGCAGCGACTTGTGGAATTGTAATAATAAATGCTGAGAATGCAACTAATGATCCTGCAACCGGGTTAACATCATACGCTTGCGCGAAGTTGTAACCAACTGCAAATACCAATGCCAAACTCAGAACTGCTAGTGTCCCCCACCATACATATCCATTAATTCCAATTAACCAACTAAACGCTGATGAAATTCCATCAAGTCCGTACTCACCAGGAATATCGCGAACAAGTGCGTTTAATAGTACTGCAACTGAACCAGCCATTGTAACTGGCATAATAGCTATAAATGAGTCACGCATTGCAACTAAGTGCTTTTGTGAACCAATTTTTGCAGCTACTGGAACAAATTTTGCTTCCATAAATTCTGTAAATCTTTTCATATTCATCTCCTATATTTTACTTATATATGTAATACACTAAATGTATCGAGTATCTTGGATACCGAAAATATAGTGTCCTCCCTTCTGTGTGGTATAGACCAAGAACTAATTACAATATACCAAATAAAATAATATATGCAAGCCTTTTCATAGGTTTATTCCATCCAATTATGTGTTGGCACCCATAATGTCCACTATCTAGTGCATATTCGTGAGTTCACCGTATTTTCATTAAATTGATATATTTTTGACATATATTTGATAAACCATAGGTTCTTGGTATAGCCACCCCTTTTAATAATGCTTAAATATTTGTTTTATATGATCTTAATTAATGATAAAAGCATAATAAAAGGAGCAATAGAATTTGATTTGCTCCTTCTTCTAATCTATAAGTAAATGATATTTTCGATCACTTCAATATTGCTGTTTAAAGATTGCATGACTGGACAGTTTTTTGGTACTAAGTGTACGAAACGCTCTACTTTATCCTTATCGCTAGCATCTACCGTAATATGATAATCTATTGTAATCGTTTTTATTGGTTTAACACGTGTGCTTTCATCAACTTCAAAAGCTAATGTAGTTTTTATGATTTCATGTTCTATTCCTGATTTAGTTAGAATTGCTGTAAATACATACATACCACATGCACCTACCGATGCGACAAGTGATTGTACGGGAGAAAACCCAAAACCAGACTTCATCTCCCAGTTTCCATTTTCTTTTACTAACTCAACGCCATTTGTTCCAAATATAAGTTCCATAATATTGCCTCCTAATAATATAGTAGCATATATTATTTAAATAAAATATTTCTTAACCTTATTCTTATTTAGTGATATAATTTTTAAGTATGGAGAAGTACCCAAGAGGCTGAAGGGGTCGCTCTCGAAAAGCGATAGGAGTGAAAGCTCGCGAGGGTTCAAATCCCTCCTTCTTCGCCATTATATTTGATTAATAAGAATCAAAGACCACTCAATGCTTCATTTAAAAGCATGAGTGGTCTTTTTACTCGTTTATGTTTGTGAGTTGAATACTCGCAATATTTTTATTTTGTGACATCAATCCAACCAGTTCTTTAAAACTTGTATCTTTAGGTCCTGTGATATCAAAAGTGCTTGCATAGATTAAATCTCCACCAAAGGGTTTTGCTTTAAATCCACGATGTTCACTTTTTAAGCCTAAGCTTTCAAATATATTTTCAATATCAAGTATCGTATGTGAGCCGCCAATATATTCTATGTACACTCTTTCATCAAATTTATTTTGAAAGAGTTGTTTCACAAAACTCAGTGCCGAGAATAAGAATATGAATCCAATGACCGATACCCTTAGATAACCCATACCCACAGCAATACCCAGTCCAGCAACAGACCAGATGGAGGCTGCAGTTGTTAGACCCGTAATATTCCTTTTCGTTACGATAATAGTTCCAGCACCTAAAAACCCTATACCACTTACCACAGTTGCGATAAGTCTTGCTGGATCTGACTTCAATACATCTATTCCAGGATTATTAATTTGAAACGCAATGACTTCTAAAACAATGCTTTGTTGGATCAATGCAATAATTGTCGCACTAATCGCCACAAGCAAGTGTGTTCTTAAACCTGCATAAGCATAATGCTTCTCACGCTCATATCCAATTAGACTTGCAAAGACTGTAATTAATAGTAAGCGTAGAATAATATCTTGTATACTCATAGTATCACCTACTTAAATTATATCCTATTAAAGTCAAAGACAAAAGTGTTATCATTTTACGCCTAATTTAATAAGATCGAATATCCGTAATAATATCTGATTTCTTAGACTCTATCTTTAACGCCATAATCTGAACCAAGGTTATCACAACAACAAGAATCAGTGAAAGTGCCATTGACAACAGGTCCCATTGATATTTTATAGGTACTGTAGATACTGTAAATTTTAATATAAAGTATAAAATTGCATTTAATACATTACCAATCACAAGACCATACAACCATGGTTTGAATAAGACATAAAGTATTTCCCAAAGAAGCATCTGATCAATTTGTTTAGAAGTTGCTCCCATAGATTTCAGTATCGCTAAATCCTTCTTTCTCTTTTCAGAATTAGATATTGAAATGTTAACCACATTCACTAACACTACAAATCCTATATAGATAAAGATAAAGGTTGTTACAATTGTTACTGTACGACGAACAACCTTCTTTATGTAACTGTCATAATACTCACTACTTAAATACACACCATCATAAGTATCACCATCAAATAGCAATACGAGCTCATCCAGTTCTTTAAGACTTAAATCACTGTCAATTTTAATGTGTCCTCTATTAAAGCTACCCAGTGTACCCATATTGAGCTCATAGTATGCTTGACTCATGACTACAGTATCTTGCCCACCTAAGAGATATGAATAAGATTGTTCATGTTCCTCAAGTACATAATCTACTGCAATACTTACTTCTCTATCTTCATCTTGTGGGTCTTTTAGATTTAGTGTATTGTTTACTATTTTGATTGAACTGACATCATCTGATAAGTTTTCTTCACGTACAAGGATTACATTAGAATTTTCTGGAACTTTGTTGGCTTTAGTAAAGTGATTGAAGGTTTCTTCATCAAGTATATTTATCTCTATATAACCCCATTCCCCTGGCTCTTTATCCGCAGATTCAGCTGTAATGTTTGAGTAAATGTCAATTCGGTTAATATTATCATAGGATAGCACTTCTTTTTTTATGTTTTCTAAGTCATCAAATACAGAAATATTGTCTTTACCATAGATTGATACTTCTGTATCAAACTTATTAACGGAAGCTTCACCAATATTTAGAACACTGCCTACCCAGCCATTGATTGTGATTAGTAAGACAACAATCACTGTTAGTGCAATTTTTATTCCTTGGTAGTCTTTGAGTGTTTTTGTATTTATTTTAGCCATTTGCTTCATTGGTTTGTTTTGAATTACTTCTTGATTTGATATTTTCTTGATATCAATTGATTTTACGGTCTCAACAGCTTCTAATTTAAATAAAGCTTTTAGCTTTGATCTCAGAACTGAGAATATGGTTAAGTAACCCACTAACATAACAATTATATAGTTCCATAGTGGACCCCAAAATGAAATCAATAGTGCTTCATCTTTATATACTGATAATAATAAGCTATTTAACTGGCTTTCAACAAAGGACAAGAGTTGTTTGGCAATACCATACCCCAGTCCAAGACCCAATATGATTCCAACTGTTGATAAGATAAATACTTCTATAATAATCATCGTCGATATTTGGCTTTTGGTTGCACCTACACTTCGTAATATTGAGAATGTTTCTATCTTTGTATTCATTAATGCATTGAAACTATTCATGATAAGCGTAAAGGTTACAGCGCCTACTATCAGTAGCATTACAATGGTTGCTACCATAAATGCATAAAGCATCGGTCCTGGTTTACTTTGGTATCCATTTGCAAAGTTGTAATCATCATCAAGACTATACCCTTGTGAGTGTATTGCTATACTTGGATCTGCCATTGCATCTTTTATTAATTTATCAACATGCTTCGTACCTTCTACAAAAAGCAAATCTAACGTATATCCATCACCTGTTTCATCAACCCACAATGCTTCAGGTAAGTAGTAATTATAATACTCTTTACTTGCATTTCTTCCCACAACAGTAACTTGGTGCTCAGCAAAGGTTTCTTCATATCCTGATGTAACTTCTAATATATCGCCTACTTGATACTTTGATTCTTTTGAAACAATTATCTCTAACTCATTTTCTGACTTGCGTCCTTCAATTATTTCTGTACTTAATAGTTGTTCAGGATGGCCTTTACCTTTAAAGTTAGCATATGTCTTTGGATAGATATAAATATCATAATCATCCAGTATATAAACAGGATGTTCTCCTCCGGCAATTGTATAGTATTCTACTTTGTCTCGCCCCAGCGCATCTAATAATTTAGGGACATTTTTCACATTATTTACAATTCCATTACTGTTGTATCCATCATTAATTTGAGAAATATATGTTTTATACATACTCCCCATCGTTAATGCAACCATACTCATCATGGAAATGGTCAGTGTAATACTAATAACTACAAGAGTTACCTCTCGTGCATATTTTTTAATATTATTGAGACTGAGTTTTAACAGAAGTTTCATTGTACAACTCCATCATAAACAATACGCCCATCTTCAATCTTAATAACTCTATCCGCCATAGATGCAATGGTTTCATCATGTGTTATTAAAAGGATTGTTTGATGATATTTTTGATGTGAAGCCTTAATTAAACCCATCACTTCTCTGGAGTTCTTTTGATCTAAGTTTCCAGTTGGCTCATCTAAAAGTAAGATTGAGGGTCTATTCATGATGGCACGTGCAATTGAAACACGTTGTTGTTGTCCCCCTGAGAGTTCGCTGGGTAAGTGTGATACTCTGTCTTCAAGACCAAAGCTTTTGAGTATGTCATGATAGTATGTTTCATCTACAGTTTCCCCATCCAGTAATACTGGAAGTTTGATATTGTTCTCAACATTTAATGTTGGTATGAGATTATAAAACTGATAAACAAGACCTATTTGTCTTCTTCTAAAAATTGTTAGGGCATTTTCATCAAGCTTATTTGTATTAATACCATCGATGATGATATCGCCTGATGTTTGCTTATCAACGCAGCCCAATGTATGAATAAGTGTTGACTTACCACTACCACTGGCTCCTACAACTGCAATAAACTCGCCCTTTTTCACTGAAAAAGAAACATCATCTAATGCATAGATATCTTGATTTCCTTGTTTGTATATTTTCGTAAGATTGTTAACTTTGATTATATTCATATTTTCCACCTCATACTTAGTATAGAACGTGCTTGCCTATATCTAACTAACACTTATGTCACTTTAATTTAAAAGAGCCCCAGGGGCTCTTCATAAGCTTCATAAGAATCTAAAGCTTATTGAATCTAAAGACAAATGCATTTTCTTCTTCCAGTGTTAATGAACCATTCTGTTCTTCCATAAATTCTTTAGCGATGGCTAAACCAATACCAATTGACATGGGATTTTTTTTATCACCGGTATAGAATCGTTCAAAGACACGTGCTCTGTTTATGACCGGATCACCATCATCCTCTATTATGAGTAGACTTGACATGTGTTCACTTTTACTTTTAAGGCTAATGCTTGTCTTTGCATGTCTTAACTTATTATATAAAACATTCAAGAGTGCTTCTTTCGATTTTTGAAAATCACCATAACACTGTAGACTCTCTACTTCAATCTTAAATTTGATATCAGGTTGATTTGCGAGTATTAGCATCATTGCTGAATCAACAAGATGATCCAGTTTGAAACTCTCATATTCAAATATCTCTAAACCAGCATCCAGTTTCACAAGTCGTAAAAGACTATCCACAAGATAGGAGAGCCTTTGGATTTGCTCATTGCTTTTATCAACCAACTCATCCTTTTCTTGAAGTTCATTCAATAGCATTAATGATGCAATGGGTGTTTTTAGTTGATGTGAGATATCTTCTAATGCTTGTTGAAGTGTATCATGTTGTTTAATTATTTGATCGTTCATTTGTTGAAGACTGATTGTAGTTTTATTGAGTTCTGACTGTAACTTAGACAACTCACCTTCTTGATAAGCTTCAATGTCATACTGATAATCGCCTTGGTTCAAGTGTTTCAAATATTGAGTTAAGGCATTAACTTTCGTATCACGCAGCTTAAAGTATGAGAATGTAACGAAAAAGAGTAATACAATCTGCGTTATAATGCCCAGTGGTAAATATATATATACGCGAGTGCGAATGATACGATACTCACCAAGAGTAATCTGATTATTAACTTCTTGTTTTCTTTATCTATTAAGTAATTCATTTTTCTTTAATCTTGTACCTTGTTTTACCACTACTTTAATATCTACGGCGTGAGCTAACTTCTTTCTTAAGCGTCGCATCGCAACATTGAGTGTGTTATCTTGAAATGACTCTTCAATATTGAGTAAGTCATTAAATTCTTCCCTTAACACTACGCGTTCTTGATTTCTTACAAGTAATAGAAGCATACGATATTCCTGTACACTTAAAAGTATTTCTTCGTCTTTATATTTTATAGTGGCTTTATCTGTATCAATCAATAGATTTGAGATTTCAAGCATATGAGATTTGACCCTTTTATTTAAAGCAGTCATTCGCATATCAAGTTCCTTGAAGCTGAATGGTTTTGTAAGATAATCATCTGCTCCTGAATCAAAACCTGTAAGTAAACTTTTTTGATCATCTCTAACACTTAGAAAAATAATTGGAGCATTACTGTGTTCTCTAATTTTTTTTGCATAAGTATAGCCTTCACCATATGGTAAGGATACATCCACTAAATAGAAGTCATCTGAGATAGAATGACTTAATGCTTCTTTTAAAGTAGAGAAGTGTCTTACTTCGTATTCTTTCTCTTTGAAGTAGCGTTTGATTGTATATGCAAGTGTTGCATCATCCTCAAGTAATGTTAGTCTCATATTTATCACCTATACAAACTCTATCACATATCGCTGTTCTAAAGACAAAAAAAGACAACATAGACATTAAATCTATGTTGTCTTTAACTTATGCTACGCGTGATTTTTCAACTTCGTAACCAAGTTTAGTAATTGAATTATTGATATCTTCAATTGAGACAATCGAATCATCAAAGTTCAATCGTACGCGACTGGAACTGAATGAGATTTTTGTTGAATCTTGATCAATACCATCTACTTTCTTTAATGCACCTTCTATTTTTGCGATGCATGATGGACATGTCAGTGTTTCTAATTGGATTGTAGCTTTTTTCATAATATATATTCCTTCTTTCTTTAGTTTTTTAATTTATATCGTAGAAGTCTCATGCCGTTAAAGATAACGACTAGGATACTTCCTTCATGGAGTAACATACCGATGGACATATTCATCCATTCAGTGAATAGAACACTTGCAAGTAAGAACAGTACAACACCTACTGCAATGAGTATGTTTTGTAACATATTCTTTGCGGTGGCTTGTGCTAAACCAAATGCGAGCGGTAGACGGGACATATCAGAATTCATAAGGACAACATCAGAAGTTTCAATCGCAACATCTGTACCACTACCCATAGCGATTCCAATATCAGCGAGTGCAAGTGATGGGCTGTCATTAACACCATCTCCTATAAAAGCGACAATACGTCCTTCTTTTTTCAATTTCTTAACATACTCCGACTTATCTTCAGGTAACATATTACCATGTGCTTCAGTAAGTCCCAGTTGACTGGCAACAATATCTACTGTTCCTTGATTATCACCTGAAAGCATAATTAAGTGTTTTGCACCCAACTTCTTAAGTTCTGCAAGGTCTTTTTCAATCCCATCTCTGAGTTGATCTTTTATACCCATCATTACTTTAAGCTTACCATCTACTGCAGTAAGTACAAGTGAGTTACCTTCTGTTTCTAATCGTTTAGCATCTTCAATGGCATTGGTATCAAGTTTAATATTTTCTTGATTCATCAGTAAAGGATTACCAACGATAACACGACTACCATTGACCATCGCAATGATACCGCCACCTTTAACAACTTCAGTACTGCCAACTTCAAAGCTTTCGACATCGCCAATCTCATCAATAATTGCTTTAGCAAGGGGATGATTTGACTCTTTTTCAACGCTTGATAGATAAGCTAAATCAAGACTGTCTTTTTCACCATAGTAAATTGCTTCTGATACTTCAGGTTCTCCAATAGTTAATGTCCCTGTTTTATCAAATACAAATGTGTCTGTTCTACTAAAGTCATGGATTACTTCACTCCCTTTAAGTAAGACACCGTGGCTTGCACCATTACCGACTCCAGCAACATTGGATACCGGTACTCCAATGACTAAGGCTCCTGGACATCCAAGAACTAGAATCGTAATCGCAAGTTCTACATCTTTTGTAAAAAGGTAAACTAGCATCGATATTACAAGAACAATTGGAGTGTAGTATTTAGAAAACTTATCAATGAAACGTTCTGCTTCAGATTTAGAATCTTGTGCTTCCTCAATTAATTCAATAATGCGACCAAATGTTGTATCTTCACCCACACGATCCGCTACAACTTGAAGGGTTCCATTTTCTAAGATGGTACCAGCAAAAACTTTAGATCCTGCTTGTTTACTTACAGGAATAGCTTCACCTGTGATGCTGGCTTCGTTAATAGCACCATCACCACTTAAAACTGTCCCATCAACAGGAACTTTAGATCCTGTCATAACCATAAGTAAGTCTCCCTCATCAACATCAAAGATATCTACCTCTTCAAACTCACCATCACTCATTTTCTTTAAAGCTGTTTCTGGTGCCATTTCAGTTAATGACTTAATTGCAGATCTTGTTTTATTTAAAGTCCTTTGTTCAAGGTAAGCTCCAAATAAGAATAGGAAGGTTACAATTGCTGACTCTTCATAGTTTTTAATCAGAAAGGCTCCTACTACCGCAATAGTAACTAAGACATCAATACTGACTACTTTTACATTCAGTGCTTGATATGCTTGAATTGCAATCGGAATAGTACCAAGGATTGAGGCTATAATCAGTGCGACTTCAAATATACTCTCATTCTTAAAACCAAACAAACCCACAAATCCTAAAACAATTAAGATACCACTGGTTAGAGTTATCTTATTTTTATTTTTAAAAACTAATGCTTGCATACACACTCTCCTCTCATTTCATTCTTTATTGTTTATACGCCTCATCTAACTCAGAGAGCATATTATATACTGCTTCATAAGTTTCACATGTGTCAGATGGTATTTCATAATTATTAGTCAATGTTCTTAATTTTTCAAAGTTTTCGACCAAAGCTTCCTTTTTTTCAATCTTATCAATAATTAAATTGTATTGTTTTTGTACATCATAGAATACCGGATGGCTGGGTCCATGGACTCTAGCAACCACTGGTACATATAATTCTAAGTTTTTCTTGTGTAAATTCATTGTTTCTTCAAATTTGTTCATATTTCATTCCTTCTTTCTAACTACATTATAGCTTTGATGAACAAGTTAAAAATTGACGTACATCAATAATTGACAACTAAATGAAAGAATTTGATGAAATTCACTACTTTTTATAATAAACTACCAGTTTCAAGTGTAATTCGATAATCAATATCAATAATAATCACCAAACTTTGGGAAAACTTTCACTTATTTAACAAAAGCAAGGATTATAAGCACTTTCATGAACATATTCTGAACTAATAATGATTATTAATTCAATATTGTTAATAATTCGCTGATAAATGATGATATTCTAAAAATGGAAAGGAAGATATGGTTTTCCCCACAACCGTATCCACGACATATATGAAAAACAGACTGTTACAGTTGATAATAAAGTCAATCTTCTTAACACTCGCCTTTACATTAATGATTCCCCCTTCAATAAATGTAAATGCAGAACAAGAGCTCAAGAAAATTGACTTCAACATTAGTGCTTCAAAGAATGTTACTACAATAGACCAAGATGAAAGCATTACTTATATGATAGATGGATTCAGTTATGACTTTACTGGAACAGATACCAAAATAGGATCTGACTTCCAATTTGAAATATTAACTGAACGATACAGCGAAGCGCTGGAAATTGAGAATATCGAGATTCCACCACTCATCGATTCTGATACAGGAGAGATTGAGGTTGGACTCTTTGGTTGGGATGATGTTGGCGTATTTCATAAGATTGCGACAAAAATCATTACAACAAGCTCAGGTCAAACAGAGTTCACTAGAGAAGAGATAGAACAATTTAAAGAAGTAAACGATGGAAAGCTTCCAATTGCATATATCTTATTCATTAACAATGTCTCTGATCCAATAACACACCGTACTGAACCATCACAAAAATTGATATTTGATGAACCTATTAAGTTTAATTATAAAGTTTCAGATAAAGTATCTTTTATACAAAAACCAAATTCAGAGAATATTGCTATTCCAAGACCCAACCACTTCTTTCAAGTAGAGTCCAGTTACTACATTGGATCTGATGTTAATAATAAATATGAGGATTTGAAAACTATCTATTCATACATACTCAGTTCCACAGTAGAATTTAAAACTGAAGATTTCATTCTAATAGAAGATGATCATGAAGTTAAATTTGACTTTAAAGTTGAGAACCACTCTACAATTAATCCTAATCGACTCCTATATATTGGATTTGAACTTGATGATTAAGATGTTATTGAACTTGTTGATACAGAGGATGATGGAGATTATAATTGGCAAAAATCAGGCAATCTGTATTATACCAGTTTATACGATGCGAATGGATGGATGAATGTTGATGCTAAAGAAGCAATCGATATTACGAAAACAATTCGCATAAAAGAAATGGTAGATGAAGATATATTTATTAGACCCTTCGTTTACCAGTACTATGACAGCTCAAAACGTGTGTATGGTGAAACTATTCAACTTAGCACAGACAATGAATCAAACATTACTGTATATCACGTAGATGAAAAGGGAGAACAAATCTCAGAAGCATCCACACATACTGGTGAGATTGGTTCAGAGTTTAATATAAAAGCCCGCGATATCGAAGGGTATACACCACACAAATACTACCTATATAATGAAGTAATCGATGATACCACAATTGACTTTGAAGAAGTTGATCAAATTGTAGCCATAGTATATACAAAACAAGATGACTCAAATAAAGATAAGCCGGATGTGATACAACCAGATGACAAAGATAAGTCCTTTGATAACAATAATAAAGAAGTAAACAATGATAAACTTCTTCCAGCAACAGGACAAGGATTTCCAATCTCAATAATCATCGGAATCATAGCCTTATCAGTTGGTTTAATTATGTGTTTAAAATCATTTCCAAAAAATAATAAAAAGAAATAATACATAATGCATAGCACCTATTGCTTTAGTCACTACTCCTCGACATAAAATAGGTGCTATAACAATAAAGTAGAAAGGAAGGTATTTAAAGTTCCCCACTTTAGATAAAGATACATGAAACAAAATATTATAAAAGTTCTTCTCATGATTTACTTACCATTAATTTCCCTACAAAATCAAAGTATAAACAATTACCAAACAAACCTCAAAATTTCATATTCAGAGAATCACAATAAGGTATTAATACAAGAAACTGATTCAAACAATAAACATGCTAATCCACAATCTGAAGACTTTAATAAACTTTCAAAAGTTATAGGTGCAAGTCAAATTGCTATAGGACTCGTACTCCTGTCTTTCACTTTAAATAAAAAAAAGAAAGTAAGTAAAGTATTTAAAGAACAAATCAGTAGATAATTAATACAATTACTCTTAACATTACCACCCCCGTAATGTTAAGAGTTTTTTTATCTTCTAACTACTATTGAACGTAAAAAAATACTGTCTCACGATTATATAAATCATGAGACAATATTTTTATTAGCATATAACTATTACAGTACAAAGCTAATTAGATCTCAATAACATTATTCTGTGATATTAAATGACTATTAAAAAGATAATAATTCAAGTGGCACAGTTTAAAATAGAATAACTTCATCATCAAATTTTCGTTATTAATAATATTAGTTTATTTAACTCAATATTACAGATACTAGAAAATACTTTAATTTACCATCGGACTTTTACTGTATGAATCAGGAGTGTTTTTGAACCATTTTAGTTAGTAGATCTAAAACTGTATTGAAGTTAGTTTCGATAGTCGTCTATTATTTCTTCTCATCGGCTTCTCACGTATGATTTTGGGTATAAAAAAACCACTGATATAGTGGTGTTATTTATAAATGGTGGACGATGCGGGGCTCGAACCCACGACCTCTTGCACGTCAAGCAAGCGCTCTCCCAACTGAGCTAATCCTCCGATTGCTTACTTATTATAGCACTTATTATTGTGAACTTCAAATGAATTTTATTTGCTGATTATTTCATATT
>CAYPHX010000025.1:0-1692 GCA_964410635.1 uncultured Erysipelothrix sp.
CTCTGTAGAGTGTCTATTATGAGGTTTTATTCTTAACGATGTCTCATATGGGGGAATAGAAGTACATCTCGGATTGAACGACTATCTGTTAATAACATGATAAGTCTGTCTAATCCAATACCGATTCCACCTGTTGGTGGCATTCCGTATTCTAATGCTTCTACGAAATCTTCGTCCATTTCGTTTGCTTCATCGTTTCCGAGTTCTGCTTCTTTTAATTGTGCTTCAAATCTTTCTCTTTGATCAATTGGGTCGTTTAACTCGTTGAATGAGTTTGCGTATTCAACTGTATTTATGAAGATTTCGAATCTTTCTGTAAAGCGTGGATCATTTTTATCTTTCTTTGCGAGTGGTGAAATTTCAATTGGGTGACCAAATACAAATGTTGGTTGTACAATTGTTTCTTCTACAAACTCTTCAAAGAATAGGTTAACAATATGTCCGTATGTCTTTTGGTGTTTTTCAACATAGACATCTTTTTCTTTTGCGATTTGTAACATTTCATCTAAGTCATCGATTTCCCAGAAGTCGATGCCTGTTACTTCTTTAACAGCATCGACCATATGGATTTTTTTGAAAGGTCCTTTCATATTAAGTTCTGTTCCTTGATATACAATATCTGTTGAACCTGAAACTTCAATAGCTAGGTATTCGAAAAGTCTTTCTGTTAAGTCCATCATATCATCTAAGTCGGCATATGCTTTATATGCTTCAACTGTTGTGAATTCTGGATTATGTTTTGGACTCATTCCTTCATTTCTAAATAGACGACCAATCTCATAGACACCATCTAATCCCCCAACGATAAGTCGTTTTAATGGTAGTTCTGTAGCAATACGTAAATAAAAATCCATATCTAATGTATTGTGATGTGTAACGAATGGGCGTGCAGCTGCTCCCCCTAAGATTGGTGTTAATACTGGTGTTTCAACTTCCATCATGCCTTCGTTATCTAAGAATTCTCTTAATTTTCTCATAAAGCGTGAACGTCTACGTGCAACTTCCCTTGAGTTTTCTGACATGATTAGGTCGACATAACGGCGACGGTATCTTTCTTCTGTATCTGTTAGTCCATGATATTTATCTGGTAGGGGTCTAAGTGCTTTTGTTAGGTGAATAATATTTGCAGCATTTATTGACAGTTCGCCTTTATTTGTTTTGAAGACTGTTCCTTCAATACCGATAATATCACCCAGATCGAGATTTTCGAAGTACTCAAAAAGATCGTCTCCTACAGTGTTTTTACGAATATAAACTTGGATTTGGCCTGATACATCTTGGATATGGATAAAACCTGCTTTACCCATTACACGTTTTGTCATGACACGACCAGCAATCTTTGTGCTGTGATCTACTTCTTCTAGTTCTTCTTTTGTATATTTGTCATAGCTTTCAAATAGTGCTTTTGAGTCTTCTTCTGGTTTGAATCCATCTGCAAAGGGTTCAATTCCTTTTTCTCTTAAAGCCTCCATTTTTTCGCGTCTAATTATTTCTTGTTCATTGAGTTCGTGGCTCATGTTAAATCACTCTTTTCTACGTTATTTCACTCACTATGATAGCAAAATTACTGTGCATTTGCACATTATTATGCGCTTTTTATGATCTTGTTGTATTTTCTATAATAATTTCGGTTAATTCTTCTGCTGAGAATTCATATTTCTTATGGCAGTAGTGACATTCTAGAGTTGATCC
>CAYPHX010000025.1:1792-19157 GCA_964410635.1 uncultured Erysipelothrix sp.
GCAAAATCATCACCAATCTCTCCTGATTGAAGTTGGATAAATGAGTTGTATACTGCTTTTCCATCGCGTTCTCTTATAACTTTTAATGTACCTTCACCAATAATACCACCAACATCTAATTTACCATTTTCTGGTTTTATTTGATGAATATGTGGATTACTTACAGAAGCTCGTACGTGCCCTTTATTATCTGCATTAACAAGAATATATTTTAGGGGGCCATTTCCACGTATTTCTACAATTACTTTTTCGCCTTCTTCTTTTAGCATGTGTGCCATCATAAGACTTGCATTCATTGTACGTCCAACCGCGGCTGATACTGTTGGATATAAGTCATGGATTTCTTTTGCCTCTTGTACAAGATTTTTTGATGAGACCATTAAGACACGAATGTTTCCGTTTCTTGCGAGTCCTCTGAGTAGTTTATCGCTCATTTGTATTAAGTCCTTTCGTGCAAAACAGACTCTATTAGAGTCTGTGTTACATTATACTGTTTCTTCTTTTGTTTCTTCAGTTGTTTCTTCGTTTGTTTCTGGTGTATCACCATTTAATGGTTTTCCTTCAACAATACGATTAATTTGTTCTGCTGTTAGAGTTTCATGTTCTAGAAGTGCTTCTACGATATCATCTAAGAGTGGTCTGTTTTCTAAGATTAACTCTCTTGCTTTTTCATAGGCTTCATCAATAATTCTTCTAACTTCTTTATCAATTTCAAATGCAATTTCTCCAGAGTGATTCTTCTCACTTGAATAGTCACGGCCTAAGAAGACTGAACCTTGTGGATTATCATATTGGATTGGTCCAAGATTACTCATACCATAGACAGTTACCATTGATCTGGCAATTTTTGTTGCGGATTGAATATCACTAAATGCTCCTGTTGAAATCTCATCAAAGACAATTTCTTCAGCAACACGTCCACCTAAGTATCCTGTGATCATTCCGATTAGATCTGATTTACTTTGTGTAAATGTTTCTTCTCTTGGAGTCATGAGGTTATAACCACCAGCATCTCCACGTGGAATGATTGTTACTTTTTGAACCATGTTGGCACTTTGAAGTTTAAGTCCAATAATAGTATGTCCTACTTCATGAACTGCAACCATGTATTTTTCTTTTTCAGAATATTTCTTAGATTTTTTAGCAGGACCTGCAATTACGCGGTCAATCGCTTCATCTAAGTGGTGCATCTCGATTGCTTGTTTGTTTTCACGTACTGCAAGAATTGCAGCTTCGTTTAATACGTTTTCTAAGTCAGCTCCTGAGAATCCAGGTGTACGTTTAGCAAGGTTGTGTAGTGTTGCATCACTTGCAAGAGTTTTATTTCTTGCGTGAACATGCAAGATTGCTTCACGTCCTTTAACGTCTGGTAAACCAACTGTTACTTTTCTATCAAATCGACCTGGGCGTAATAATGCTGGATCTAATACATCATCTCTGTTTGTTGCGGCAATAACGAGTACGCCTGAGTTTTCATCAATTCCATCCATTTCAACTAAGAGTTGGTTTAATGTTTGTTCACGTTCGTCGTGTCCTCCACCTAAACCTGCTCCACGTTGGCGTCCAACTGCATCAATCTCATCAATGAAAATGATACATGGTGCTGTTTGTTTTGCTTTTTTAAACATATCACGTACACGGCTCGCTCCAACCCCAACAAACATCTCAACGAAGTCTGATCCTGAGATTGAGTAGAATGGTACATCTGCTTCTCCTGCTGCTGCACGTGCCAGTAATGTTTTACCAGTTCCTGGTGGCCCAACTAAGAGCATACCTTTTGGAATTCTAGCTCCCATTTTTTCGAATCGTTTTGGACTCTTTAGGTAGTCAATAAGTTCTGCCATTTCTTCTTTTTCTTCTTCTGCTCCGGCAACATCTTCAAATCTAACTTTTATGTCTCCTTGAATTTTTGCACGGGACTCTCCAAAGTTGAAGGCTTTGTTATTGCCTCCACCGGCTTTACCTAACATCATGAACATAAATCCAATGACAAATACATATGGAATGAACGGTAGGATAAAGTCTACGAATATATTTGTTTCGTAAGCATCGATAATCTCTGCTTTTTTATCTTTTGAAATAACCGTTTCTTTCAGTTCATTAACAATTTCTTCTGTTCGTGGGTATTTTACTTCATATAAGTAAGTCTTTCCGTCTTTCTTATATGTCCCACTGATGTTAACAACACTTGTTTTTTGTTCTAGCTTCGTATCTTTTAAATCATATTTCTCTACAATATCTTCAAACTCATTAATACTGATTGATTTTACTTTATTGTTCTGCGTTAATGAGAACATCATGGAGAAAGTCATAACTAGTAGAATTAATATAATAAGATTATTTTTATTTGCAGCTTTCTTCAAATTCATCACCTCTTATTTTCTGTATGTTTTATTGATATAATTCGTCTTTAAGAACTCCTATATAAGGTAGGTTTCTATATTTCTCATTGAAGTCCAGTCCAAAACCAACAACAAACTCATTTGGAATTTCGAATCCAACAAAGTCTGCTTCAATGTTAACTTCTCTTCTGGATGGCTTATCAAGTAGAGAAACTACTTTGCATGATTTTGCGCCTTTATTCATGAGTAATCTAATTGTTTGATCAAGTGTATTACCTGTATCTACAATGTCTTCAACCAATAAGATATCCACACCTTTAATTGATCTGTCTAAGTCTTTTAATATACGCACATCTCTTACGGATTCTGTTCCTTCATAACTTGAAACATCCATGAAGTCATACTCTATATCTAACTCAATGTATTTTATTAATGTTGCTAAGAAAGGAACAGATCCTTTTAGCAGCGCAACAAGAACTGGGGGTTCTTCGTTGTTCTTATAATATTCTGTAATTTCTTGTCCTAATTCTTGAGATTTAATCTCAATTTCCTCTTCACTAATGAAGATTTCTTTAATATCTTGATGCATTAATGATCCTCCTACGATAATAGTAATTTTATCATAAATAAGCTTGGATTGTTAGAGTAATGATGTATATCACACCCTATTCCCACAACAAATACAATGTCTTTCATTGAATTTTCAACAACTAACCAAGTTGCTCGTTTATGAATTGGAATTTTTCTATCTATTAAAAATCGGTTAACAGACTTTGTACCATATCTCAGTTCAATTTTATCATTGGGTTTTGTACTTCTTATGGTGAGGGGGAAATCTTTTTCACTTACTGTTAATCCCTCAATTACTTCACCTTTATCTCTGATCTCATAATGCTGAGTTTTATGTGGTTTTGTATTATAGATCGTGTAGCTGTAGGATAAGCCTGAATGCAACATGACTTCATTATAGCTTACACTGAGTGTCTTCTCTTGAATGGGGATTTGTGCTTTTCCACCTTCGATTTGTCTGTCTAATTCTAGGATATACTCCTTTGTAAATTCAAAAGTTTGTACACCGTTTTCTTGTAGATAATTTCGTAGCATATCGATTCTTATATTTTTGTCATAATTTAAGTATTCCTGAATTATAAATGGATTTTCTAATGTTTCTAATTTACTTAGATATGCTTCTTTTTCTTCTTTTGCTAGTTGTAGTTCATGAATAAGTTTCTCTTTTTCCTGTCTAGTGATTTTAGACAACTCACTTCTTACCTTATTTCTTGTATACTCTGTTTCCAAATTAGTCTCATCTATTTCAAAGGGTATATTGTGCTTATGGCAGTATTGTATTATTTCATATTTAGATAAGTGGAGCAGGGGTCTTTCAATATTCATTCCCATCATTATGCTCTTTTCTTTAATCCCTGGGTAGTCTGTGACTCTGTTAGCATTTTTTTGCATCACAAATGTTTCTAAGTCATCGTCCAAATGATGACCTAAATATAAAGTAGATGCCTCATATTTATTATAGAGCGTTTTGAAGAATCCATATCTAAAGTCTCTAGCCAAACTTTGAAAGTTTCCTTTAACTTCTATGTCAAAATCTTTCTTCTCAAACTTAAGATTGTGTTCTTTTGCATACTCAAAAACACAAGTTTCATCTCTTGTGCTCGTTTTTCTTTGATGATAGTTAACGTGCGCAACTACTATATTCAAGTTTTCTTGTTGTAGCATATGGAGCAGGGCCATAGAATCTGGACCTGCTGAGACTGCCACAATAACCGTTTTCTTCATCTTATCACCTACATTATCTTACCATACTTATGGGAAAATAATGTTTTTTAATAGTTGCGATATCTCTTTAAACATCACTGAATCAGTGTCTAAATGTGCATTAATGGAAATAATTCTACATGTGTTCACAAATTTAGAGTCATTTAAAAATAAAACTGATTTCTTATCCAAACCACAAAGTTGACCTATATAGAATAGGTGAGTGCAATTTTTACTTTCAGTTGCTTTTCTTATAGATGTTCTATTGGATGTCATTGGCACCACAAAGGCTTTATGGTTATATTTAGAAATTATTAGGCCAAAATGTTGATAACCTGCTTCATTTAAAAATGCATGTCCATACTCAAAGAAACAGATGTCCCCGGGTTTTACAATTAAGTTCAAATCTTTACTGGACCAGTAATCAATTCGCTTTACACGATTGAGTCCACTAAGACATTCTCTTCTTTGTAAGTTTGAGGGAAGGCTGTCAATAAAGCCTTTGTATTCCTCTATATAATAGTTAACAAGTTCCTCTTGTGGCACATTAAGCCATGGTTTTGAGTGTTTCATTCTTTTACCCCCTAACTAGTAATAGGGGGCCGATGCTTGTTTTTCCTAAATTTAATTAAAAAAGCAACACTTTCGTGCTGCCTTTGATTATTATTGAACGTAGTCTAAGTTTTCTAGCATCATTCCTGTACCTTCTGCAACTGCAGTTAGTGCATTCTCTGCTACATAAACTGGTGTGTTTAAACTTTCAGAGATTAAACGGTCAATTCCTTTTAGAAGTGCCCCGCCACCTGTTAGTACAATTCCTCTAACGATAATATCTGCACTGAGTTCTGGTGGTGTTTGTTCTAATACTGAACGACATGCTCTTACAATTGAAGCAAGACTTTCGCGCATTGCGAATTCTGTTTCGGATGCTTTGATTGTAATTGAGTTTGGTAAACCAGTAATAAGGTCACGTCCACTTACTTCAATCTCGATATCTTCAACACCTTCTTCAATGAATGCTGTTCCGATTTCTGTTTTGATACGCTCTGCAGTTGTTTCACCAATTAGCAGTTTGTATGTATCTTTTACATATTTAATGATATCTGCATCAAGAACATCTCCAGCAATTTTTAGTGATGTACTTGTAACAATATCTCCTAGTGATAGGATTGCAACGTCAGTTGTTCCACCACCTATATCCAGAACCATTGATCCTGTAGGTTTTGAAATATCTAATTTTGCTCCAACTGCAGCAACTTTTGGTTCTTCTTCAATGAAGACACGTTTTGCTCCTGTACGGTATGCAGCATCACTGATCGCTTTTCTTTCTACTGATGTAATATTTGAAGGGCAGCAAATTAAGACATTGGGTCTTGAGAAGATACCTTTCACTTTTAATTTTTTCATGAAGTGTTGTAACATCATTTCAGTTACTTCAAAATCTGCAATAACACCATCTTTTAATGGTCTAATTGCATTAATTCTACCTGGTGTACGTCCAAGCATTTGTTTTGCTTCTGTTCCTACTGCCAAGCATTTTTTTGAGTGTGCATCGATTGATACCACTGCTGGTTCGTCTAATACTACGCCTTCACCTTTTACAAAGATTAAAACGTTTGCTGTACCTAAGTCAATTCCTACTGATTTTGTAAACATAATTTCTCCTTTTACTGTTAATACACAAAACTCATTGATATATTGAGTAAAAATTGCGCGATTAAATATGCTAGTGCGATTGATGCAAGTATATACATCAAGCGATCCTTATTTTTATGTCCTTTGCGTAGAAACTTCGAGAAGTCGACCCCCATAAGTACATACCCACTGATCATTAATGATACTAAATGGATTGATATTCTAACATAATTACTCATTATATCACCTGTATTACTATATCAAAAATTGAGGATAATTTCTATCCCCATTTTTATACATGATTATAATAACTTAAGTCATGATAATTAGCTAGTTTAAGTGTCTAATTTCATTTAATATTCATATAAATTTTTTATATGTGCTAATTTGAAAAATTAATCCTGTTTTTTCGTTTTTCATGTGACACCAAACTTATCAAAGTATTTTAATTTATCTGTTTCAAGTGAGTTTCCTATATTCTTTGTTTAAATAGCAATAAAAAGAGACTCTATATAAAGTCTCTTAATTGAATTATTTAGTTCCAAAGATTCTATCTCCAGCGTCTCCTAGACCTGGAACAATATAACCTTTTTCATTGAGGTGGTCATCCATTGCTGCTAGGAATATATCAACATCTGGGTGATTGTTTTTAACAAGTTCAACACCTTCTGGAGCAGCAACTAAGCATACAAGCTTAATTGAAGTTGCACCACGTTTTTTTACCATTTCAATTGCAGCATCTGCAGATCCACCGGTTGCTAGCATCGGGTCCAGAATTAGAACTTCAGCTGTATCTAAGTTTTCTGGGAATTTTGCAAAGTATTCATGTGGTTGTAATGTTTCTTCATCACGGTAAACACCAATGTGTCCAACTTTTGCTGTTGGGATTAAGTTTAGAATTCCATCAACCATTCCCAAACCTGCACGTAGTATTGGTACAAGTACAATTTCTGTATTAAGTTCAAATGTTTCACATTCTTGAACTGGTGTTTGAATTGTCACAGGGTCTAGCTTAATGTCGCGTGTAATTTCATAAGCCATAAGTCCTGCAATCTCATCTAAGTTTTGTCTAAAGTTTTTTGTCCTTGTATCCACGTTACGCATTTGTGTTAGCTTATGTGTAATAAGGGGATGGTTTAGTACTGTAATCATTATCTTTCACCTCTTATTGGAAACTCTTTTGTAAAGCTTTTTACTTCATTCTCAATTTCTTTTAATTTTGCTTCATCTTCATGATTTGATAAAGCTGCATGAATCCAATGGCCAACTTTTACAAAGTCTGCTTCTTTAAATCCACGGCTTGTCATAGCTGGACTTCCTAAACGGATTCCGCTTGTTACAAAGGGTCTTTCTTTATCGAAAGGAATTGTATTTTTATTAACTGTAATACCAACTTTTTCTAAAATAAGTTCAGCATGTTTCCCAGTAATATCCATACTTTCTTTAACATCCACTAGAAGTAAGTGGTTATCTGTTCCATTACTTACAATGCGATATCCCAATTCAATGAGTGTATCGGATAAAGTTTTAATATTTTTTACAACTTGTTCTTGGTATGTTTTAAATTCAGGTAGTAGTGCTTCTCTAAATGCTGCCGCTTTACCTGCGATAATATGCATTAATGGTCCACCTTGTACTCCTGGGAATACTGAACGATCGATATCTTTTGCATATTCTTCTTTACATAGAATGATACCGCCGCGTGGTCCGCGCAATGTTTTGTGTGTTGTACTTGTTACAAAGTCTGCATAAGGTACTGGTGATTGGTGTAATCCTGCAGCAACAAGTCCTGCAATATGCGCCATATCTACCATGAGTAATGCATCTACTTCATCAGCAATCTCTCTAAACTTTTTGAAGTCAATTGAACGTGCGTATGCACTTGCACCAGCAACAATTAATTTTGGTTTAATTGATTTTGCCATTTTTAGTACTTCATCATAGTCAATTTCTTCAGTGTTTTTATCCACACCATAACCGAAGAATGTATAGTTAATTCCAGAGAAATTTAATTGGTGACCATGTGTTAAGTGACCGCCAGCATTAAGATCCATTCCTAATACAACATCTCCATGATCTAATACCGTAAGGTAAACTGCCATGTTAGCTTGTGATCCACTGTGTGGTTGCACGTTGGCGTGTTCTGCTCCGTAGATTTCTTTTAAGCGATCAATCGCTAAGTTTTCAATAATATCTACATACTCACACCCACCATAGTATCTTCTACCTGGATAACCTTCTGCATATTTGTTCGTTAAGATTGAACCTGCAGCTTCTAATACGTCTTCTGAAACATAGTTTTCTGATGCAATCAGTTCTATATGTTCGAGTTGGCGAACAGTTTCCTGTTCAATAGCATTCTTTAGTTGTATATCCTTCATTGTGAGACTCCTTATCTTCTTTGTAATTTTATCAAACTTTTATAAGTTTTCCAAATATTTATGCGCTTCTTTCTCTAAAGTTTCTTTACTGATTGGACCTTCTCGTAGAATGATGATTTCATCTTCGCTAATGTCCACCACAGTTGATGATGGTTTCGATGCACTTTCACCTAGAACTACTGCATCAATATCATTATCCAACTGACTTAAAACAACATCTGAAGTGGTTCCTACTGGTGCTTCTGATTTGTTGGCAGAAGGCAGCCAAACCGCCACACCCAATTTATCAATTACTTCATGAACCCATGCATCATCCGCAATGCGAACGCCCAATGTTTTCTGATCGTTAAGGTAAGGGAAGACATCTTCCTTTTTCTTAAAGATAAATGTAATGGCTCCTGGCATAAAAGTTTTAACCATGTGCCTTGTGAAGTCTGTCATTTCAACAATCGATTCCAATTGTTCTATACTTGAAACCATTAATGGAAATGGTTTGTTTTCTGGTCTTTCTTTGACAGTCTTCAGTTTTTCATACAATGATTCTTGATCACTTCTAACTGCCAAACCATAAACTGTATCTGTTGGGATCGCAACGATGCCGTCATCCTTAAGTATTTCAACCACTCGATTAACTTCATCCTTATATAGACGCTCTGTTTTTGGCGTAATTAATACCATACGGTCTAAGCCATTAATATCTTTTAAGAGTTTTACCTTCTTCTGTGGGAAGTATTGTTTTGACAAGTCTACAACAGCTTCTCCTATATCAAAGCCAATCTCAAAGGCAATCATCCCGTTTTCATTTAATACTTTATGAGCGTCTTGTAATACCTTCCTGTAGAAGAATAAACCGTCATCACCACCAAATAGAGCAACATGTGGTTCAAATTCTAAAACAGATGATTGAATGTGCTCAGTATTTTTAATATAAGGGGGATTACAGACTAAGACATCGAATTTCATTTCTTTTTCTATTAAAGGTTCTAACATATCTCCTTGATAGAATGTAACATTTGCATCTAAATATTTTGCGTTTCTTTCTGCTTGTTTTAATGCACCTTTACTGATATCAGTTGCTATAACTGGAAGATTAAGTTCTTTTGAAAGTGTTAGAGCTATTGCGCCACTACCAGTCGCAACATCAACAATTGTTGGATTAGGGTAAAACATATCAATCTCTGTAAGGATATTTCCTATCAACTCTTCTGTTTCTTCTCTTGGAATTAAAACATCTTCATTAACTCCAATTTTGTAACCAAAGAACCACTGATATCCAAGTACGTAACCCATTGGTTCATTTTCTAAAATTCTTGCCATTTTTTTATTATAGTCTTCATGAATATTTTCATCTAAGTCTTCATCCATTAGAAGATACATATCCAAGTCTTTTTCTCTTAATAATTCAAGCATAAGAAAACGTGCAAAACCGCTGTAAATACCAGCTTCTTCACACGCTTTAACACTTGAGTTTATGATTTCTTTTACGATCATTTTGCTTCGAGTGCTTCCTTTTGTTCTTGTTCTAGTAAGGCTTCAACAATCTCGCCTAATTTACCTTCCATAATAATATCCAGTTTTTGTAGTGTTAAACCAATTCTATGATCTGACACTCTGTTTTGTGGATAGTTATAGGTTCTAATTTTTTCAGAACGATCGCCGCGTCCAATCTTGGATTGACGTTCTTTATCTTGTTCTGCTTTTCTTTGTCTTTCGGTTTCTTCAAAAACACGTGCTCTAATTAATCGCATCGCAATATCTTTATTGTCATGTTGTGAACGTCCATCTTGACAGCTCACTGAAATTCCTGTTGGCGTGTGAGTAATGCGTACAGCTGAGTCAGTTGTGTTAACGTGTTGTCCACCGGCTCCTGTTGCACGGTGTGTTTCGATGACTAAGTCATTTGCGTTGATTGAGATTTCTTCTTCCTCAATATCAGCCATAACTAAAACAGTTGCTGTAGATGTATGAACACGCCCCATAGTTTCAGTTTTCGGTACACGTTGCACACGATGTGCTCCTGATTCAAATTTAAAATGACGGTAAGGTTCTGCCCCTTTAATCTCAAATGAAATTGTGGCATATCCACCTGCTTCTGAGGGTCTTGCTTCAAGTACTTGAACTTTGTAACCTAAACTCTCAGCATAGCGACTGTACATTCTATACAAGTCTCCCGCAAAAATATTTCCTTCATCTCCACCTGCTGCACCACGTATTTCTACAATAGCATCATGTGAATCTGATGGATCTTTTGGAAGTAAAAGGATGCGAAGCTCTTCGACTAATGTCGTCATCTTCTCTTCATTCTCTTCAATTTCCATTTCAGCAAGTTCTTTTAATTCTGCTTCATCGGTGTCTTCTAATAAATCTTTTGCTTGTAGATAATATTCCTCTACCTCTAGGTAGCGGTCATACGCTTCAAGCGTTTTCTCGTAGGAAGCTTTTTCTTTTCCTATTTTAGCCATTACTTTACGATCACTTAAAACAGCTTGATCCATCATCTGGTCATTAATGTCTTTGTCTCGCTTACGTATGGCTTCGAGTCTTTCTTTCATATTTGTTTCTAACATAGTATCTCCTTTTAGATGCTTGGCTTATTTCTTACAATATGATGGTGTCTGCATCTGGCTTCGTAAGATTCGCTGGCTCCAATTAGAATGACTGGATCATCATATGATGCCGGCTCTCCGTTTACCAGTCTTTGTGTTCTTGTGGCAGGTGAGCCACATTCTGTACATACAGCAGTTAATTTTGTGACAAACTCTGCATGTGTTAATAGGGTAGGGATGACTCCAAAAGGTTCGCCTTTAAAGTTCATATCCAACCCTGCAACCATCACTCTGAGTCCTTTGGACGCTAAGTGGTCACAGACTTTAATGACATTTTCATCAAAGAATTGTACTTCATCAATAGCTACCACATCGGTGTCTTCATCGATGTACTTTAAGATATCTACTGCATCACTGATTGCGTGGCTTTTAATTTTACTGCCAGCATGTGATACTACAAAATCTTCAGCATATCGATCATCGATTGCTGGTTTGAATACTACCACATTTCTCTTGGCAAATTGTAGTGTATTTATTCTTCTAATTAGTTCTTCTGTTTTTCCCGCAAACATACATCCTGTAATAACTTCTAAGTATCCAGGATTATATTGATGATACATCATTTAATCTCTCACCTCGTGTATATATTTTACCCTAAAAAGATAAAAAAAATAAGGGTTTAACCCTCATTTTTTTTATTATATCGTTTGTTGAATCGTTCGATACGTCCAGCTGCTGCCGCGAATCGTTGTCTTCCTGTATAGAAAGGGTGGCAGTTTGAACATGTATCAACTTTAATATCTTTACTTGTTGATCCTACTTCAAATTCTGTCCCACATGTTGTACATGCTGCAGTAATCTTGTTGTATTCTGGATGAATTCCTTTTTTCATAATTGTCTCTCCTTCCGCCTTAGATAGATTATCTATCCAAGATAAGTGCTAGTCAATAATACCATTGTTTAAACGATATATCAAGCATTATCCCTCTTTATTGTGTGCATAAAGACATGACTTATCTTTATAGCTTTAAAAGACTGTATTACTTGACTCTAAATTGTCGGAGATGCCTTTTTCTTTAAATAATCTACCACTCACAACAAAGATCAAATCACTATTGTGCCATATAGTGTCGCTATAATTCTTAATATCAATACTGATGCAATAACACAATTGAATATTTTCTCTCTCTTTTCATACAGACCTTCCATATCACTATTATTTCAGAAGGGAAATTAGACATGTATTTGATTGTTATTGTCCTTTTTCATATTCGGAATACCACCATCAGATTCTCATGATGATTTATAGTAAGGAATCGTATTTTATACCATCTAAACATTAAAAACTACCCTCTTTCATAGTCATTGGTAAGAGGGTAGTTTTCTTTCTACGATTATAAAAAATTATTTATTGTGTTTCCTTAAAATTGATTACTGAACATTATTAATTAAAGTTGGGGGAATTATAAACCACACTCAAGTTGAGCATTACAATTGGTACATGTATTACACCCACCAATTTCTTCGACTGTTCCTTCTAGACATATTGGACATATGTCACCTAAGGCGGTTCCAATGTTTCTATCTTGTCTATCTGATCTTAGAAGATCTTTATTTTTATCTTCATCTTGTCTTACAGTTTCTACTTTTACATCCATTTGGTCCATAAGGTCTGCTTGTTCCCACTGTGTTTCTTCGTTCGATAGGGTTAAGACTTGTGAGTCTCTTGATCCATCAACATAAACAGTTCCACCTTTGGCTCCGTTTTTATAAAGTCTCTCATAAATTCCTTGAACCTGTTTTACTGTATATCCCTTAGGAGCATTTACAGTTTTGGAGATTGATGAGTCAATCCATCTTTGAATTGTTGTTTGTGTATCAGCATGTTCATCTGGTGAAAGTTCCATCGCACTGACAAAGTACTCGGGTAAGTTCTCTTTTGAGTATTCTGGATGAATACTTAAGAATTCATCTACAATTGCGGCATTCACTTCAATGAATTTTCCTAATCGACCTGATCTAAAGTAAGAGAATGAGAAGTATGGTTCTAGACCTGTTGATACTCCAACCATTGTTCCGGTTGATCCTGTTGGTGCAATTGTTAGTAAGTGAGAGTTTCTAATACCATGTTTTAGAACACCATTTCTAACATTTTCTGGCATCTTCTTCATATAACCTGTGTTAATGAATGCTTCTTTGTTTCCAAGGAAGGGGAAAGCACCTTTTTCTTGTGCTAGGTCAATTGATGTTAAGTATGCTTCTTCAGCAATTGTTGCGAATACTTTATCTACTGTTTCGTTTGCTTCTTTTGAACCATAACGTTTTTTGTTGTAGATGAGTAAGTCATGAAGACCCATTACACCCAGTCCAACACGTCTTTCGCCTAAAGCTTGTTTTCTATTGGCTTCTAGGAAGTATGGTGTGTCATCAATAACATTATCTTGCATACGAACACTGGCTCTTACTGAGTTACGTAGTTTATCATATTGGATTTCTCCAGTTTTCTTATCTACAAAATTACCTAAGTTAATCGCTGCTAAGTTACAGACTGAATATGGTGCAAGTGGTTGTTCTCCACAAGGGTTTGTAGCAACAACTTTTTGGCCATAGGCTTTTGCGTTTGTTTCATCATTCGCATTATCAATAAAGAAGATTCCAGGCTCTGCTGAGTATGTTGCACAAAATGAAATGAAATCCCAAATGTCACGTGCTCTAACGGTACGGTAGACTTTGATTGGATAACCCATTTTCTCCCACTCACGAACATCACCGACTTCTTGCCACAATCTATCATAATCTGCTTTTTGTTCTGCAGTATAGATTTCAAGATCAGGGAAACGGAATTGGTAGTCTGTATCATTTTCAACAGCTTCCATAAATTCCTTTGTGAGTGTTACTGATATATTAGCACCGGTTAAGAAGTCAGGGTTTTCTACTTCTAGATGACCCCCTTCAAGTAATTTCTCTTGCGCATTTTCTTTTAATTTTGGAGATGCAGTTGGGCTTTCTAAAATTGTTTGATATGTTTCTTTTTCAAGAGGGCTCAGTGGTGTGAACTTTAATTTTCTTCTTGCTTCAGCAACAATTTGTTCATCTTTTGAGTTATCGACTAGCCATTTTAGAATTCTTGGGTTCTGCATTTTTGAAATGATGAACTCAACAATATCCGGATGCCAATCAGCCAACATAATCATTTGTGCACCACGACGTGATCCACCTTGTTCTACTAAGTGTGTTAAGTTCGCAATATCATTCAACCAGGATACAGCACCACTTGATTTACCACCAACACCTTTTGCGGGTGCTGATTTTGGTCTGAGTGTTGAACCATTGGTTCCAACACCACCACCACGTGACATTATTTCCATGATCTCTTTCCTATGATCTGCAATCCCACCACGAGAGTCATCAATATATGGCATAACAAAACAGTTAAAGTAAGTGACTTCTGTGTTTGATCCTGCCCCATATAAAACACGTCCTGCAGGAACAATATTTAAATCTTTGAGCTCATTGAAGAATTGCTCGGCATATTTATCTTGTTGGTTAATGTTTTCTGGTTTACTTAAAGCATAGCCCACACGTTTTGCGATTTGTTCATAGTAAATCTCTAACGGTTTATCAATAATATTGAAATGACGGCTAATAATACCTGTTTCGATTTCTTCTGGATTCTCTAAGTTTCCTCTATACTCTTCTTCTAAAAGTATTTGGGCAATCTCTTCCGTCTTATCAAGTGATACAACTTTACCGATACCGCGTGCTGGGAATGTTGGGTCTTCTTTTACAATCGTAACCACGATATCCCCAATACCTAATGTTTGTAAGTTTCTATCTTTTTGAGAGTAACGATCTAACATCACCAGTCTTGAAACGCCTGTGTGTGTCGTCTTGTAATCTTTCTCTATCGGATAGAGGTGAGGGTAGTATGTTTTTATATCCTCATTTAATTTCTTTATTGTATCTATACTGTAGTTCAAGTTATTTTCCTCCTATGTGTTGTGCTTTAAATAGTTTGAGTATGGGTTGGAATAAGATTAGGGTTAGAACATAATTTGAAACAACATGAATCAAATCGAAGTTTATCCCTTTTAACCAGTAAATCATACTGTAATTGAATCCGTAAAATAGACCATGATTTACCGCAAATAAAATTCCAAACAATAACCCCCATAGACCACTTGTGATTGACCAAAGATATTTCTTTTCTTTTAAGATTGGCTTGAGTAAATAGATAATTACGATCCAAGTGGGCCATATCCATAAGTAGCCAATTGACCAATCTCCAAATCCCCATGCTAAGGATTCGATTATAACGAATACTATGGAAATCATCAGTGTCATATTAAAGGGTAAGGTTAATCCATACATAATAAATAAGAATGTGACCAACTCAATGTTTGGTAAAGCCATCAGAGAGACTTTTAATGCAACCAGTGCTGCACTATAAAGTCCTATGATTACAATCTTTTTTGTATTAGACATTATTCAAATACGATATCAAATACATCGTCTGCCTCTAGTGTTTGCGTATCGAGTCCATCACAAAACCCAAGTTCTATACATTTTGAGTTTGTACTGGAGTTGATAAACCAGAAAGGTGCTGTTTGACCATTAGACTCATAGTCGTTGACTGCTGAGATATAACGTCCCCACTCAGAATCCTTTTCGCCTTCAAGTTTAATCTCTATATCTTTACCATTAATTGCATCAAAGACATCACCAAGGGTTTCTTCTTCTTTTACATCAAAATCTACAGTTTTTAAATTTTCATATGTGTCCTCATCTTTAACTTTAAAGTTTAAGGTAATGGATTTTTCTGGCTCTTTTGAGCCTTCATTGGGCTTATTTATCGCAAGATAAATCAATCCTACAATAAGTATTGGTGCCACTATTTTTAATATTCTCTTCATATTATCTCCCCTTCAGTTGTCTTGTCATAAATATATCCGACAGTATCCTTATTATAAGAAATTCTACCGCGCTACACAAACAGAATTCCAACTTACATCTTCTTTCAATGTGAATCTCTACACTAAAGGTCTTTTGAGTTGTTTTGAGCAGATAAAAACACCTTAACGGTTGGTTAAGGTGTTTAATTCAAATCAATTAGCATGAAGTTTTCATTGTAGTAGTTTGAGTTTTGACCAATTTTTTCTTCCAGTTCATCTAATCCTATTTCTTCAATTAGAGCCGGGCGCTTGGAATATAAATTTGTTCCCAATCCCAATCTTTCTCCCTCAATATTAACTCCCAATGAAGCAAGTGTTGTGGGGAAGAAATCCATTGTAGAGAATTGTCTATTAACAAGTCTTGCTGGATTGATCTCATCTATTTTAGGATTAATTATAGCGTTATAAATTGTTCGATCATCTGAATTTAGATTTTTAGTAAAATCATGATTCATTGTGAAGTGATCACCTGTTATTACAATGGTTGTATCTTCATAAAAGTCTTGTTCTTGTATCCACTGGACGAATTCTTGTATTTTCTTATCTGAACAAGAAATTGCATTGGCATACATTGACTCATATTCTAAATCACAAGCTTCATCTGTATATCCATCGGTAAAATGAGTATCGACTGTTAGCATTGTTAAGTTGAATGGTTTGTCTTGAGATGCAAGGTAATTGAGTTCTTCTTTTGCGAATTCAAATAATTTTTGATCTTCAAATCCCCAGAAGACTTCATAATCTTCAGGAATTTTACCAATTTCTTTGTAGTACTTAGTATCTAATATTTTATAGTTTCCATGTGTTTTAAAGTAAGTTTCTCTACCACCAAAGTTTGCATCAGATCCTGCCATAAAGTAGTTCTCATAACCTTGGTCTTCTAAAAGTTCTCCTAAAGTCGTAACACCTGGTAAGAAACCAAATTTCTCTCCAAATCCGGATTCGAATTTAGATATTTGAATGGGGACGCCTGCTGTTTGTGAGAGTAAACTTGCAACTGTCCAACTAGTCCCTTTGAGTTGTAGTGCCCCACTGAAGTTTTCATTATGTCTAAAACTAATATTACCTTCACTTAAATCTTGAAGGTTTGGGATGAGGTTTGTCTCTTCTTTATTAAAGCTCATATCAGCAAAACCTGTTTCCATAGACTCAAGTACAATGTGGATTAAGTTTTGTTTTTTCTTTGGCCATGTTAATTCTGTTTTGTTTGGATCTGCATAGTATGTTTCATATAGATCCGTTACTTTATTATTATCCGCGAAAAATGAGAGTATTTTAAGTTGTCGGTTGAAATTAACAATTGTAATTGCGAATACCAGTCCAACTGTTATTAAAATACGCTTCTTGGTGAATCTAATTCTTAAGTTGATTTTTTTGCCTTTATTAATAAAGCGTGTTGTATAAATATAGTTATTAAAAGATATTCTATAGTAAAAATAATAAATTAGTATGGTTATTATATAGAATGGACCAAATAGTTTTATAAAACTGAAAACAAGACTCCATTCAATTACCCCACCTTGTGCATCTGATAAGGCAAGAAATAGAACTTGAATAAAATCCATATGTCCAAAGTGTCTATCAACCCAAAAAGGTAAGATAAGCAGTGTTACTAATATTAATGTTCCAATAGTTCTTCTTCTGTATTGTTTTTTTAAGTTCATATCGTACCTCCTTGATCTGATTACATTTTATCAAATAAGATTTAAGTTGTCATTTAAGAGTTCTTAAGTTTT
>CAYPHX010000026.1:0-18693 GCA_964410635.1 uncultured Erysipelothrix sp.
CTTGAATTGCTGCACCCATGGATACAACTTCATCAGGGTTTACTGATTTGTTTGGTTCTTTTCCTAATTCATCTTGTACTGCTTTTGCGACTGCTGGAATACGTGTTGATCCACCGACTAGTAATACTTGGTGAATATCGTTTCTTGTAAGGCCAGCATCTTTTAGAGCTTGTCTTACTGGAACAAGTGTTCTTTCAACAAGTGCTTTTGTCATTTCGTCAAATTTAGCACGTGTTAATGTTGTTTCTAAGTGTAATGGACCTGCTTCTCCTGCTGAGATGAATGGTAAACTGATTTGTGTATTAACTGTTGCTGATAAGTCTTTTTTAGCTTTTTCTGCTGCTTCTTTTAGACGTTGCATTGCCATTTTATCATTTGTTAAGTCAATGCCATTTTCTTTTTTGAATAAATCGATTAAGTGATCAACAATGATGTGGTCAAAGTCATCTCCACCTAATGAGTTATCTCCTGCTGTTGCAAGAACTTCGAATGTTCCTTCAGCAAGTTCTAGGATAGATACGTCAAATGTACCACCACCTAAGTCAAATACTAATACTTTTTGTTCTGTATCTGTTTTATCAATACCAAATGCTAATGCTGCAGCAGTTGGTTCGTTAATAATTCTTTCTACTTCAAGTCCTGCAATACGTCCTGCATCTGCTGTTGCTTGACGTTGTGCATCGTTAAAGTATGCAGGAACTGTAATAACAGCTTTTGTTACTTTTTCTCCTAGGTAATCTTCTGCATAGCTTTTAATATAACCTAAGATCATTGCTGAGATTTCTTCTGGTGTATAGTCTTTACCTTCTAAAGTAACTTTTTCACCTGAACCCATTAATCGTTTTACTGATAATGCTGAGTTTGGGTTTGTAACTACTTGTCTTTTTGCTGCGTCTCCAACGATTCTTTCACCGTTTTTGAAACTTACTACGGAAGGTGTTGTTCTATTACCTTCTGGGTTTGTGATTACTTTTGCTTCTCCACCTTCAATAACTGCTACTGCAGAGTTTGTGGTTCCTAAGTCGATTCCTATTACTTTACTCATATTTGTTGTCCTCCTTATTGACTAACTTTTACGAGACTCGCTCTTAATACGCGGTCTTTAATCATATATCCTTTTTGAAATTCTTCGACGATAATATCTGGTTTAACACCTTCAACTGCTTCTACTTGCAGTGCTTGATGGATATTAGGGTCGAATGTTTTGTTTAGTGCATCTATCGGTGTAACACCTTCATGCTTTAGTGCATTTAATACTTGTTCGTAAATCATTTCAACACCTTCACGGTATGATTTACTTTCTTCGTTAACTTCTTGAGCTAATGCTCTTTCTAAGTTATCAATTGCTGGTAATATTGAATCCGCAAAACTTTGAATTCGATATTTCATGGAAAGCTCGAAGTCTCGTTCCTGCCTTTTTCTAATATTTTCAGCATCTGCATAAGCCTTATAGTAGTCATTCTTAAGCTTTTCTACTTCAACCTTCAATGCATCATTTTCTTGTGTTAGAAGTTCTGTTTCACTGAGTTCAACGACTTCTTCTTTTTCTTTTTTCGATCTTTTCTTCTTTTTTGTATCTAATTCTTCTTTACTCATCAGATCCACCTTTCCCATATACTTCTTCAATCATGGTCGTTACAAATTCAACCAAGGAAACTACGCGACCATATTCCATGCGTGATGGTCCAACCACCATGAGCTTGTGCTCTTCTTCATCATTCTCTAAGAAAAATGAACTGGATACAACGGCTACATCATCAATCCACATGAGCTCGCTATGTTGTCCTTTTTTAAGTTTCAACTGATCATGACTTGCACTCATTTCCTGCCAAACGCTGGAGTTTTCGAGCATATCTGTCATCTGTCGTAACTTTTCGACATTTGCAAATTCCGGCTGATAAAGCATATTGTCTTTACCACTATAATAAACTTCATCTTGTGCAAACTTCATAAACGCATTTACGAAAGCTTCAAACAAGACTTCATACTGTACCATGCGTTGCGATAAAAGTGGTTTAATGTTCAACATCTTGTTGATGACATCACTTAAGGGTGTTCCTATAAGCCTGTCGTTTAAGATTGTCGTACATGCTTCCATTTCATCTACTGGCACTCTTTTTTCAAAGTTAAAGATCCTGTGTTCGGCATGACCGCCTTCTGTTATAAAGACTGCCATAGCACTTGTTTCACTGACTGGTATCAGCTGGACCGACTTTAATCTTTCAGAATTGGACGCAGGCCCTAAGACCATCGAAGTGAGTTGTGTCATTTGTGTTAATATATCAACACTTTGTCTGATCGCTTCATCAACACTTAATCTTCTATCTGAGAAAATATTTGCGATGACACCTTCTACACCTTCATGTATTTCATCTTCCATAAAATGTTGCACATAGAAGTGATAACCTTTGCTAGATGGTACACGGCCACTAGATGTATGTGTCTTTTCTAAAAGACCTAACTTTTCAAGATCTGACATTTCATTTCTAATCGTCGCTGATGAATAATTGATGCCATATTTATCAATTAAAAGCTTTGATCCTATAGGCTCCGCCGTTTGAATGAACTCTTTTACAATTGCTTTAAATATCTCAATTTTTCTTGGTGTTAGCATTCATGACACTCCTTTCTTTCTGTCCTAGTATATTTTACAACATCTTTTTAGCACTGTCAACAGGTGAGTGCTAAAAATAAAAAATGTCACTGGGACATTTCATAAGTGTGTAGCTTCGCAAAGCCATATTTTTTTTCTTTTATCTTTATTAAGCGTTTAATACTGTCAGGTAAATCCGTAAATTTATCTGTTTCCATGATGAGTATGCCATCTTCTTTTAATAAAGGTTCACATAGCTCAATCACAATCTCCATCTCTTTATAATCATAAGGTGGATCTAGGAATATGATATCAAATTTATCATTAATTGTCTTAAGCACTGACTGTACATCACCTTTTAAGAGCTTTGTACTTTCCTTTAATTTAAAATTAGATATGTTGGTCTCTATTATTGCTTGGGCTTTCCTATCTTTTTCAATTAAAGTCGCCTTAGTCATCCCGCGACTGATTGCTTCAATCGCCACAGCACCACTGCCTGAGAAAACATCCAATATTTGACCTCCTGAGAAATAAGGGCCAATCTGGTTAAACATCGCTTCTTTTAACCTATCAGATGATGGGCGTGTAGTTTCACCTTTAAGTGTTTGGATAGTTCTTGATTTTAATGTACCAGCAATAACTCTCATGATACTTTCTTCATCCCTTTTTGATTATAACGGGCAATAACATTTTGAGATAGACCAATCATAATCATAACCGCCAACCTACTGGAACCCCCTGCTGAGATAAAAAGCAGTGGCACACCTGTTAGAGGGATTAGTGCTGTAATACCGCCAACATTTAATAAGAAGTGCACAAAGAAATAAGCAAGCGATCCCACAAGGACAGCCTTATCTCTTTCACTATCTACAAGAAATGTATATTTGATAAGTTGAAACATGATAATACTATATAGAATAACAATGGGTAAGAATCCAAAGATAACACCTAACTCTTCAACGATGATAGCCAGTATAGAATCTGATTCAGCTGCAAAGATAAAACTGAACTTTAAGAAACCTTTACCATAGCCTACTCCAAAGAGCCCACCATTCACAAAAGCAGCAAGTCCATTAAATATTTGCGCACTGGAACCGTGTCGATCAAGAAATGGATTACCACTCACCCTTAATCTATCAATCATATAGTCATCAATAAAGGGCAGCTTATCGACAAAGTTAATAAAGCCTTCATTACCAACGAATAGTAGCAGTACTAGAAAACCAATAAATACTGCCAGTAAAAATGTTTGAACTTTTTGTAATTTTGAATTCGCAAAGACCATCAGCGTAAAGAATGCAATCATGAGAATAATCATGGCACTCCCTAAGTCATTTTGGAAAATAAACACATAGAGCGCAATACCTGTCACAACTACAATCGGATGCAGTGCAACATCCCAAAAGCTGTACTCTTTAATATCTTTATCGTTCAATGAAATTGCTAAAATAAGTATTACAGCAACTTTCGCAAACTCACTGGGTTGAATCGTCCCAAGGCCTGGAATTCTAATCCATGCTTTGGCACCATTAATTGCTGGAAAGGCCATTGTGAGAGCGAGTCCACCAATTGTTAAAAGTAAAAACTTGCCATAGTTTTTTCTTAAGAAATTAAACGAGAACTTCCGCGCAACAAGCACCATTAAAACATAAGAAATAACAATAAATGTTGATTCCTTAATGATTACAAAAACAAGTCGTGTCCACTCGAGTGTATTGACAGTTGCTGTAGCTGATACAATCATCGCTAAACCAAATAGTGTTAGCAGGATGACGCTTGCATGAATTGATTTCGAAAAGCCTTTTGGCATTTTAATAGATAAGTTCATTTTTTTCATACATACAGTTTAGCATAATAACTAGAGAAATGAATCTTAAGTCTTTAATTTTGCTCCGTTTTCATATATAATTGATAATAGAGATTAGACATGAGGTACATACAATGAAATATGAAATTAATATGGATACGATCATTTTGGATCCAAATCCTATTTTGCGTGCAAAGACAGAAGCTGTTACTTTGCCTTTAAGCAAGGAAGATAGGAAAACTCTTGAAGATATGTTGCAGTATGTTCGTGATTCACAAGATGACGAACTGGCTGAAAAATATAATTTACAACCTGCGGTAGGAATTGCAGCACCACAAATTGGTGTCTTAAAACAAATGACTGCAATACGCGTTGTAACTGAAATCGACGAAGATGAAGTGGAAATTGAAGAATATGCACTTGTAAATCCAAGAATCATCGCACATAGTGAGCGTAAAGTCGCATTATCTATTGGCGAAGGTTGTTTATCAATCCACGATGAACACGAAGGTTTTGTCCCTAGATATCAAAGAGTACGTATTAAAGCATACGATATGATTCAAGATAAGGAAATTGTACTTCCTTTAACTAATTATCTAGCAATTGTCGTTCAACATGAGATTGATCACCTCAACGGCATTTTATTTTATGATCACATCAACAAGGACAACCCTTGGGATGATACAAACTTAAAAATCATTGATTAGAAACGGAGAAAACAATGAAAATCAAAAAGAATGATACTCTTATCTATGCCTTAGGTGGTATGGGTGAGGTTGGGAAAAACATGTATGTCATCGAACATGAAGATGAAATCGTCATCATCGATGCTGGTGTCATGTTTCCTGAAGAAAATTTATTAGGTGTTGATTATGTCATACCTGACTATACACACTTACAGAAAAACCAAAAGAAAATTAAAGCACTTATTATAACTCACGGTCATGAGGACCATATAGGTGGTATTCCTTTCTTATTACAGAAAGTTAATATCCCTGTTATTTATACACCACGCTTTGCACGTGCACTTATCAATCGTAAGCTTGAAGAGCGTAGAATGAAAAACAAGGTGAAGATGATTGAAATTGATGCAACATCAAAAGTAGAAACAAAACACTTCACACTTGGTTTCTTCAATGTTATTCACTCTATCCCTGACTCACTAGGAGTTATAGCAAACACACCAAATGGTAGAATCGTTTCTACTGGAGACTTTAAGTTTGACTTAACACCGGTTGGTGCTTCATCAGACTACCAAATTATGTCATATATGGGAGAAATAGGAATTGACTTACTCATGAGTGATTCAACAAACTCAGAAGTTCCTGGTTTTTCAATCAGTGAGAAAGATGTTTCAAAGTCAATCTTAGATATCTTTAATAAAACTGAAGGACGTATTATACTTGCAACATTTGCATCAAACGTATACCGCGTACAACAAATTATAGAATCCGCAATTGCGACAGATAGAAAAGTGGCCGTCTTTGGTCGTTCCATGGAGAACGTTGTAAAAATTGCACGTCAACTTGGACATATTAAAGCGAAAGACTCTCACTTTATTAGCGCAAAACAATTAGCCCATACACCTGCAGACGAAGTATGTATTATCTGTACCGGTTCTCAAGGTGAACCCATGGCTGCACTGAGCCGTATTGCGAATGGAACACACAGACAAATTAGCATTATGCCAAATGATACTGTCGTCTTCTCATCAAGCCCTATTCCGGGTAATGCACAGTCAGTAAGCCAAGTTGTAAATCAACTGGTAAGACGTGGCGCAAATGTTATGACAAACTCACCACTAACTTCATTACATACAACAGGACATGCTTCAAAAAATGAACAACTTCTGATGTTACAACTTGTAAAACCAAAATACTTTATGCCAATGCACGGTGAATACCGTATGTTAAAAACACATAAAGGAACAGCAATGGAAACAGGAATCCCTGAAGAAAATATTTTTATTTGTTCAAATGGTGATGTACTCATCTTACGTGATCACGAAGTATTTGAAAGTGACACACGTGTACAAGCAGATGATATCTATGTTGATGGAAATGATTCCAGTGGTCTTTCTACTGCAGTTATAAAAGACCGTAAGGTATTAGCTGATAATGGAATGGTCAGTGTCATTGTGACAATTGACTCCCGTTACAACAAAATCATTACTAAACCAACAATCGTATCGCGTGGATTCGTCTTTATTAAAGAGAACCAACAATTGATACGTGAAGCCGAAAATGTTGTCTTCCAAGCTCTTAAAAAGAAAATGGAAAATAGAACAACTTTTGGTGAATTGAAAAATACCATCCGTGGATCACTTGAACCATACCTATACAAGCATACGCAAAGAAATCCGCTTGTAATTCCAGTTATTTTGAATCAAAAAGCTGCAATGGAGCGTAGCGCAAATGACCGTAAGAAAAAAGCGCAATAAACTCAAATTTAAAACAAAACTAAGAATACTTATAGTTGTTATATTAGCGGGGCTTATTCTCGATTCTACTTTCTTAAGTATGAATCGTGTCCTCGTAAATAAAGTAAAGATTGAATCAGAGGTAATTCCAAAGTCCTTTGCTAATACAAAAATATTAGTCTTTTCTGATATAGATGATGATATTAAGCAATTAAATAAGATTGAAAAGATTGCTAAAAAAGAATCAGTCGATTTTATTGTCTATCTTGGACACTTAGAACTAGGCGAAGATAACAAGGCCATTCAAGAAAAGCTTAAAAACTTAGATGCACCACTTGGTAAGTTTGCAGTACTCTCCCCTTTAGATTATCGTAAAGAGGTTGAAGAAACTAAGAACTTATTAACTCAGGCAGGATTTAGAGTTCAGTCTACTCAAGTCAGTCAGGTCTACAATAAAACAACAGATCCAATTCAGTTTCTATTTATAGACTCACATGCGAGTGATAAAGAAAGCATTACTGCTTTAAATGAACAGATTAATAATGAACTGCTCTCAATCTCCTTTGCATATGATCAAAATAAGGATCTATCAGCAAACTATAACTTTTCAAGTAAGTATGAGTATTCGAAAGTAAATATTCCAGTTATAAATGACTTCTTGTATAAAGATAAAAACACAAAAAATCATGAACTGGTTGACTCAAAACATTACTACCAAACAAATGGCATCAGTACTGAAGGAAATAATCTAAGATTTCTTACTTCACCCAATGCCTTTATAATTGAACTAAAGCCTTCTAAATGAAGGCTTTTCTAATGAAAAATAGTGTTAATGAAAGTATATCTTCATTAACACTATTTTTATAAATCATATTTTGTTCTGTTTTCTTTTAAATACTCTAATACATAAATTTCTCTTTCATGTACCAGCTTATCTACCCTGTTTTCTGCATTGTTAAGAATATCAAGCCATGTATCTAGCGACCTAAATTCAATCGACTTAATCAGCAATTGTTCTTCTTCAGTACGTTGTGTTGTTTCTTTAGTTTTTAAACTACATAAATAAAACCTAGAAACAGTAATCCTCTTGATAAGATTGTAACGACTCACAATCATACCCAAATACATATCAACGCTACTTAAATGCCCTGTTTCTTCTAGAATTTCTCTTTTTAGTGCTGTTTTGAAATCTTCTTTTAACTCGACACCGCCCCCTGGTGTTTCGTAATGGTTTCTAATCCCAAAATAATCTTCTCCAACAATATGTAACATTCCAATCTGTTTATTCTCATCAACTAGAATGGCACGAACAGTGTTTCTTGTATGGGTGAACCCATAATTATCGTATTGATCGTCATATAAATCTTTATAAAACATGATTGTCTCCTTAATAAAGAGAAAAGACGCATTGATTGCGTCTTCACCGGTCCAGTCCCTAGCTCATGTATGGGGGGGGAATAGCTAGGAACAGTCTTTTAAGACCATCTATATTGTATAATTAATTTACATTCATGTCAAACTTTTATGGAATGTTTTTTCATGTGTTTTTATATTTTTGGATTATAAATCAATCCAAATTGTGTTTATTTTTTGCTGTGTTTTTAAAATTATCTTTATAGAAATAATCTTTTATTTTTATATACTATATTTAAGGAAAATGTGATAGAGTAAACATACTTATCCTTAAAGGAGTATTTCAATGAGCAAGATAAAAACATTGGTAATTTCAGTAATTACATTAGTACTATTAGCTACTGTATTTACAGTTTATACAGTTGATAAAAACAGGAAAACAAGTCATGAAGCCTTAAGTAAAGTGAATGATAGTTATACTATTGAATATGGTGCTAACTTTGATATTGAAGATTTAGAGATTGATTATGATAACGCACAACTCAATTTTAGAGAAGGGTTTGATTACCCAGAAGTTGGAGAGTATGAAATTGAAGTTCATTTTGATTATTTAAATAAATCCTGGAGTAAAAAGGTGCAATTAAAAATTGAAGATACCCTACCTCCAATAATCATTTCATATACTGATAAATATTCGTTAATTGTTGGAACAAACTTTAAAGCCGATCCAATCGAAGTACAAGATCTAAGTGATGTAACTGTATCAATAGATGAATCAGATCTCGACATTAATAAAGTAGGATCTTACATATTAACAGCGACTGCTACAGATGCATCTGATAATAGCGCATCAGTAACTTTTGAAGTTATAATCAAAGATAAGCCTGTTGCTAAACCAACGACTCCACCCACTAATAACACAGCGAATAAACCGTCATCTAAGTATCCTCATGCTCTTAAAGCAACATATCGTAATGGGCATGTTATTGTGAATAAGAAATATGGTTTACCGGAAAATTTTGCGACTGGTGAAAATCCTGAAGCAGCGGGTAAAGTAAAACAACTTATTGCACAGATGAAACAATTAGGACTTAGGGTCGATTCAAGTTATGCTGGTTATAGAACCTTTGATCATCAAAAATATTTATATGAGAATGCTATAAAAAACCATGGTCAAGCTTATGCTGATAAATCTTCAGCTGTTCCCGGTCACTCTGAACACCAAACTGGACTCACCTTTGATTTAAGAGCCCCTAGCGGCGCTTTACTAACAAGTGAACCCGAGATTGCCTGGGTTAGAGAAAACGCCCATAAGTACGGATTTGTCGTGCGTTACCCAGAAGGCAAAACCCATATTACGGGATATAAGTACGAACCATGGCATTTACGCTATATGGGGTCTGATGCAGAACCAATTTACCAGTCTGGTAAAACCTTAGAAGAATATTTTAATATTGATGGGTAAAAAAAAACACTTTTATAAGTGTTTTTTTATCTATTTAGTAGATGCTCTTGGAGTAAATAGGTATGATAGTTCAATTTCTTTATCATCCACTTCTTCACCAGCAAGCATTTTAGTTAATACGCGCATGGATACTGCACCCAGGTCGTATGATGGAATCGCAAAGCTTGATAGTCTTGGTCGTACCATGTTGTTGTATTTTGAGTCAATTAGACATACGATTTCTAAATCGTCCGGAATACTCATGCCCTTTTCATTTGCAGCATTCAGTGCTGAAATAGCTTGGGAGTCACGGTTTGCAATTAAGAAGTTATATGGTAGTTCATCAATTGTATCTGTAAAGTAGTCATAAGATCTTCTGTATTCAGATGGAATCTCAATGTATCCTTCATCTTCAACACCCAACTCTTTGTATGCTCTTTGAACACCTAAGATCATTTGTTGTGTTGTAAAGTCGTTAATTCTATCTTGAATTACCCCTACTTTATATTTTGGATCTTCTTTTACTTTTTTCATTGTTAGTTCGTAAACTGCTTTTTCAATATCTACGAACACTGATGCAATTTTGTCATCTGATATTCTATTTCCAATAATAACCATTGGGTAATGATACTTACTTAATACAGCAAGTTCTTTTTCCATCAGTTTATCGTTATAGATAATTACACCATCCACACGTGATTTAATAATTTCATCAATAACATCTGCAATCTCAACGATTCCTTCTGACATTGTATGTAGAACGATGTTATATTTATAAATTTTCGCAACATCAATCAATCCATTTATAATTTGTCCTGTATAGCCAAAACTTGCTTCAGGCACTAACAGTGCGATTGTTGTTGATTTTTGTAATGCTAATCCTTGGGCAATGGCATTTGGCTTATAGCCGAGTTTATCAATTGCTGCCTCTACTTTTAATCTTGTTTCTTCTCTTACGATCTCTAATCCGTTAATTACACGTGATACTGTCGCTAAAGATACGCCCGCTTCTTTAGCGACGTCGTATATAGTTACTCTTTTCATTCACTATCCCCTTCTTCGTTTCTTAATTCGTTTAGTGCTTCTTGAATTTCTTCAATTTCTTTATTCAACTCATCTTGTTGAATAGATTTGTTATCTTCGATCTCTTCTTTTAAATCTAGAAAAGCATCTCTTTTATCATCGATATCTTCTTTGATATCTTCATATATGTCTTCGACATCATCTTTGATGTCTTCATATGTTTCTTGAACATCTTCTTTATATTCGTTTGTGTCTTTCTTGACATCTTTCCACCATTTTTTGAGTACTTTTTCACCTGTATGAATCACTTCTGATGATTTGTCTTTGACAGTTTTAAAACCTTCTTGAACTTTTTCATCTTGTGAGACTTTTGTGACAGCATCTTTTAAACGTGTGTAGCCTTTTTCTGTGACACCAACAATATTGGCATATGTTTCTGTTGTTTGAAAATCTGATACAGCTTTAGATGTATAACCAATAGCATCTTTAGCAGCTTCTTTCATTTCTTCGAAGAACTCACCCTTATTTGGTGCATTTAGCAATACTTGGTAGGCTGATTCTAAGATATCTTTATTTCTTTGTAGTAAAACTTCTGCACGTTCTTCTACCAAATAGTCTTTTTTGAATGATGCAATCATTTCTAATGCACGCACATTCATATCGTTAACTGTTGATATTGTTTCGTCTCTAAAATTAATTAAATTTTCTGTATTTCTTTTTTTAGCAATAGCTTCGTTTGATTTACGATAGAAATCATAAATAATATCATCTATTTGATAAACAATCTCTGTTAGGTAGTCGTTATATTTACTCATAAACTCCAAAGTCCTCCTCTTCATCTGTGTCTTCTTCATCTGTAGTATCTTTTTTAAATAGATCCTTTGACCAGTGCATTAAAGAATCTGAATTTTTAATTGCATAAGTTGCGATTGAACTGACGATGCCTGTCGCTGATTTATTGACTGCATCAACAGTATGAGAAACACCAACAATGGTATCCAGTGGTGCTTCAAGTTTTTGTATTGACTCATGAGTTGTATCAATCGTATCGTTAACTTTTGCTATCGTTGTAGGAATTGTACTTACAAGCTCATTTGTTGTGTCAATTGTATTGTTTACTTTACCCATCGTTGTTGGGAGTGTATTGATAAATTTAATAATTTTAACCAATAAAACAATTAGAGCAATAAGAACTATTACACCTAATATTGGTAAAAGAACAATTGAAATTTCATTTGCTGATTTTAGGAAATCATCTAGCATATCTTCACCTCTTTTTATAATTATACCTTTTTATGAAAGTGTTTTCAATTAGAGTAATTTTTTTAATCTATCTTCTAGATCATATATATTTTTAGAACTCATGAAGACAAACACTGCTGGAGCCATGCTCGCAAGTTTAGCAATATCTTCATCTGTCTCTTCAATAATATGAGCACCTTCAATCTTATCTTGTAGATAAGTAATATCTATATCAATTCCCTCTTCATAATCATCAATACTGGTGAATGGAGCTAGGAATACTTCATCTGCTAAACTTAAGGACTCTTTAAATTCTTCTGCGAAGTAATAAACGCGTCCTGTTCTATGAGGTTTGAAAATTGCTACAATTTTCTTTCCTGGAAAACGTGTTCTTGTTGCTTCCAATGTTACTTTGATTTCTGTTGGGTGGTGAGCATAATCATCAATAATGATGTTCTCACCTAAGTCATCAATAACATAACGTCGTAATGCACCTGTGAAGTTTTTTAAACCACTTTCAAGTTTGTCTAGATCCATTTTTTCATAAACACCCACCGCAATAACTGCGAGTGCATTTAGAATCATATGATCTCCTACAAGTGGTAGATTAAAATTCTTTAATACTTTACCGTCAAATTCAAAGTCAAAACTTGTTTCATTTGGATACTTCTTCATGTTGATGGCTCTAATTTTATTGCCTTCATTAAAACCGTATGTCCAAACTTCTCCGGATAGGTTTAAATCTTTAAAATGTGGATCATCACCCCATACTACGATGAGTTCTTTAACATTTTTTGAGAAATCTTCATAGGCACTTAAATAATCTGCATCATCTTTAAAATAATCAACATGATCAATCTCAAAGTTTGTCATTATCGCAATCTCAGGCTCATAAGCTAAGAAGTGTCTTCTAAACTCGCAAGCTTCAACCGCAAAATATTTATCATCTTTGTGTACTTGACCTGTACCATCTCCAATGAGATATCCTACATCTTCATTTGCTTCAAGCATATCTTTTAGCATTGTGGTGGTGGTTGTTTTACCATGTGATCCACTCACCGCAATATTACGATACTGCTTCATAACTTGACCTAGATACTCATGATAGCGATAAAATTCTATTGTTTCGTTATTTTTTGCTTCTATAATTTCAATATGATCTTCTAAGAATGCATTTCCTGCAACCACAATCATATTGTCTTTGATATTCTCTTTATTAAATTCATATATTGGAATGTTTAATGCACGTAGATCATCTTCTGTAAAAAAATGTGTTGCAATATCTGAACCACTAACTTCGTAGCCCATATTACGAACAATTTTTGCAAGAGATGCCATACCTGTACCTTTTATTCCGATAAAAAATATAGATTTACGATTCATTCTCATCAAGTCCTTCTAAAAAATCAAATAGAGATGTTTGGACTTCATCGTCACTCTCTTCATCTTTAATCATTTTCATAATATCGATGTCCATCATTTCCTCGCTGAGTTTTTCAGCATGATCTTCTTCTTTCGCAACATTACCATACATCGGACTGATAATTTGAGTTACCGGAGCATGTTTCTTTTTAGTATTAACTGTTTGAACAATGATATCTTCTTCAGTTTCACTACCACCATGCATTGGGCTTAGAATAGATTTAGGTCTGTATGTGTCTTCTTCTTTTTCATAAACCGGAATCACAGGTTTCGGGCGTTTCTCAACTGTCTCATCAAGATCAATTCTAAAAGATTTCTTTGGTGTACCAGATTTATCTTCTACAGGCTCTGGAATAATCACAGGCTCTTGTATATCAATAATAGCTTCTTCTACAGCTTTAATTTCTACAGTGTCTTCAAATGTGCGTTGATTGACAGACTCATCTTTCATGACCTTCACAGGCTTGATTGAGATGTTCTCGACAACAACTTCCTCTTCTTCTAATATCACTTCGTCTTCTTCAAATAACATTGAGGTTAGTTTTCTCCACATAGTATCACATCGCTTTCTTAGTCTTTTTTGGGATTGAGTTGTTCATACATGTCTTTGATCGTTCCTGCTTCTGGCGGGGTTTGTTCAAAGAACTCTGAATAAGTACTATCATATGTTGATATTTCTTTTGTGGAGTAAGCAAGTACAACTTTTTCGGTATCGACAACGACTGATTTTAACATACTAACCATCGTGTCAGTTGTGATTTTCAATGCGGATAAAGGCACAATTGCTGTAAACTCAACTTGTTCATTATTTAGAAATATTGCATAATTTTTATTTTTTAATTTATAGATTCGGATACTCATTTTATGACTTGCATCATTGATATCAATATAACTTGCACTATCCTGAAAATCCGGTTCTTTAATTTTAACCTTGTCATCACTCATTTCGTAATCAAATTTAGTTGATACTATTTTATCAACGGACAATGATAACAAGACTTGATGTCCCTGTATATCAAGCAGTGAAGAGGTTTTATCTGTCTTCTTCACACCGACATGAGGTGGAACATAATAACGGTAATAGGGTTTCTTATGGTTTGTACTGCTAATATTTGGTTTTTCTAAGCCAGCTTTAAAGCCTGCGCCCAAATCATTTGAGGTACATGAAGTAAGAAGTATTAAAAGTATCAAGAGTAAACTGATACGTTTCATAGTTGTGTTCCTTTTAGCTCCAACAATTTAAGGATTGCTGATCGGGCTGCTAAATAATCATCTGTATCTAAAATACTACTTGAAGTATGAATGTTTCTTGAAACAACACAGCAAGTAACAGTCGGTACACCTTCATTTGATTTATGTACAATTCCAGCATCTGTACCACCATTTGAGAAGTAGTATTGATGTTTAATATCATTTTCAACACAAACATCAACCAGCTCATGAATTAAGTCTTTATTCGCAATCATGGATCCATCCATCATACGAATAAGAACCCCTTCACCCAAACGACCTTGAGCATTTTTATCAAGTGCATCATTTGCTGGTGAGCAATCAAGAACCATGGCATAGTCAGGTTTCAACATATTTGTCATTGTTGTCGCCCCACGTAAACCAACTTCTTCTTGTGTACTTGCACCGACATATAAATGGAATGGTAATTCTACATCTTTTAAACTTGATAGAATATCTAAGCCCATAACACAGCCATAACGGTTGTCGAATGCTTTGGCTAGAATACGTTTATCATTTAATTTTTCAAATCCACCTTCAACAACAACCATGTCACCCACTTGGATACCCCATGATAAGATTTCATCTTTATCTACAGCACCAACATCAACGATCATTTGATCAATCTCCATTGGTTTAGCGCGATCTGCTGCTGAGAGCATGTGTGGTGGAATAGAGCCTATTGTACCTTTGAATACTTGGCCTTGTCTGTTTGTAACATTGACTCTATGTGCTAATAATGTTTGGGAAAACCATCCACCTACTGGGTGTAATTTTAATACACCTGTTTCAGTAATATCTTTTACTAAGAATCCTACTTCATCCATATGTGCTAATAGCATTACTGTTTTAGCGTCTTTATTTTTTGACTCCTTAAATGCAGCAATACTACCCAGTTGATCATAAACAACAGGATAGCCTATTTCTTCATATGCGTGATGTAGATATTTTGCTACATTAACTTCGTGTCCTGAGACACCATCAATTTGTGTTACATCTTTAAACCATTGTAATTGTTGATTACTTAACATCTTTTTTCCTCCATACGGCTTGATAAATTCTTAGCCCTTGACTAACAAACTTTTCTTCATATTCAGTTGCAGGATCATGTTGTTCATGTGTTAACTCTTGTTTTGAGTAATCCAGTGATACATGTACCAATTCGTAATTAAAGCGACTGAAGCTCTCTAATGAATATTCAAAGAGACCTTGGTTGTCTGTTTTCATTCTAATTTCGCCATCATCATTCAGTAAACTATCATAGCGTTCAATCATACTGTCATGTGTTAATCTTCGTTTCGCATGACGTACTTTAGGCCAGGGATCTGAAAAGTTTAAATAGATAGCGTCGAGTTCTTTTGGTGCAAACATATCTGTTAGATCATTTGCATTGTCATATATAAATAACTTGTTGTTATGATTTTTATAATCTTCTGTTTTTTTAAGAGCGATGCTTGAAGCAGTATAATCTTTTTCCAATGCAATCACTAAATCTTCGGGAAATTTTTCTGCAAGTTGGTGCCAAAATTGACCTTTACCTGAACCAATTTCTAATCTAATTTTTGGACGATTAAATTCACTTTTCCAGTTTCCTTTAATTTCGTCAAATTCATTAACAATAATGTCTTCGTTTTGTTCAAATACCTCTGAACTCCACTTTTTCTTTCTTAATCTCATCTTATCACCTTTTATCTATATTATTGTAACATATTGTAGACAGTAAAGTTTGTAAATTGAGTGGTTTTTTCATAATTTTCATAATTTGTTTCATAAATATGTTAAAATCAAGATATGGATAAGAAATATAAAGCAGCAGGGATTGTGGTTGAGTATAATCCGTTACATAATGGACATATTTATCACATTAATAAAACAAAGGAAATCACAGATTGTGATGTTTTAGTTGCGGTGATGTCACCTCATTTTGTGCAACGTGGTGAGCCGGCAATCATTGATAAATTTAACCGTACACAATTAGCCCTTGAACATGGTGTTGATATTGTGGTAGAACTTCCAACGCACCTTACACTGCAAAGTGCAGAAATATTTTCTAAATCAGCAATTCAATTACTTTCTCTTATGAAAGTTGATCATGTTGTATATGGTTCTGAATCATTAACACGTCCCGTTTTAAATAAGCCAGACAAATTACTTCTAGACCAGGGTTATTCTTATGCGAAAGCTAAGAATACAAATATGCATAAGCCCAATCAGATATTGGGAGCATATTATGAAAAGTATGCCAAACAATATAATATTCAAACAAATATCATACTCCGTACAAGAGCGTACCATGATAAAAATATTTATGATGCAATCTCCTCTGCGAGCGCAATTAGAGAAGCTTATTACAACAATCTTCCCTTTGAAAATAATACACCTGTAAACTTAAATAATTACACAACTTATAATATAGAAGCACTCTTCCCTTTTATTCGATACCAAATATTACTGGATAAAGACAATCTTGCATCTTATTTACTCGTGGATGAAGGCATTGAGAATCTACTTTATAAAAATGCTGTAGCATATCATGATTATGAGTCATTTTTAAATGCTTCTGTCTCTAGAAGATATACTGAGAGCCGTATTAGACGCACACTCATGCACATCTTACTAAAAACACCAAGAGACATTCCAAACTTAAGCCAGGTGCGTATTTTAGGTATGAATGAAAAAGGACAAAGATACTTAAAGCAAATAAAAAAAGATGCCCCAGTAGTGACAACTTTTAAAAACTATGAGTTCAAAGATTTAGAACTCAAAGCAAGCGCAATATTATCATTAATTTCAGATAATAAAAACCAACTCCTTAAACAAGAAGTTGGTAAAATTACAATTATTTAAGAATGCGTACATCTTCCCATGAGAAACCTTCTCGGCCAAAGTGTCCGAAGTTTGCACTTTCTCTATAGATTGGACGTAATAAATCTAATTCATCAATCATATTACCGACATTGAAGTTAAAATTGTTTTTGATTATTTCAACAATTTCTTCTTTGTCTTTTTTCTCTGTTCCAAATGTTTCTAAATGGATACTGAGTGGCTCTACAAGACCGATTGCATATGACAATTGAATTTCAAGTCTATCGCAAAGTCCTGCTGCAACGACTGATTTCGCAACATGTCGTGCATAGTATGCTGCTGATCTATCGACTTTTGATGGATCTTTTGATGAGAATGCTCCCCCACCAATTCTTGCCATACCACCGTAGCTATCCACAACCAGTTTTCTTCCAGTTGTACCGGAATCAGAGAATGGTCCTGCAATGGTAAATGAACCACTTGGATTAATAATATATTTTGTATCTTCTCTTAACCATTTCTCATCTACTACAGGTGCAATCACTTTATCCATGATAGTCTTTTCGATTGTGTCATGATCAATTCCTTCATCGTGTGATGCACTCACAACAATTGTATGAACATAAAGTGGTTTCCCATTTTCATAAGCAATTGTTACTTGTGTTTTTCCATCTGGTTTTAACCATGGAATTTCTGATTTGATATCACTTAATTGTTTTGATAGTTTATGGGCTAAATCAATTGCTAAAGGCATGTATGATTCTGTTTCGTTGGATGCATATCCAAACATAATCCCTTGGTCTCCAGCTGCTGTAATCTCTTTATTGGTTACAGCTGTATTGATTTCTGATGATTGGTTACTGACTTTTACTAATACTTCGAAGTCTTCTGTATAGCCAATATCTTTAATCACCGCTTTTGCTATTTTCGCATAGTCGATTTTTGCATTTGTGTTGGCTTCTCCATACACTAAAACAAAGTCGTCTTTAATTGTTGCCTCCACTGCAATCTTTGATAGCTTATCCTGTGATAATGCTTCATCTAGAATTGCATCTGCAATTTGGTCACACATCTTGTCAGGATGACCATCGGTCACACTTTCAGATGTAAAATAATAAATACTCATAAGTTGCTGTCCTCTTTTCTATTTGTAACGAAAAAAAAGTCCTAGCAACGATAAGCCAGGCTCAATACTTTAGTATAAGCATCTCATCGTTGTTAGCTTTACCACCTTACTAATGCAGGTTGGTATGAGGTTTTCGAGCTAACCCTCTACCTCAAATCTTGATAATCGCAGTACTATTTTAACAAATAACATACAGACTTACAAGGCATTAAACAACAAGTTTAATAAT